>JAJUGM010000122.1 GCA_029268165.1 Bacteroidota bacterium | reverse complement strand
GCCATGCACTACCCATTCCCCATCCTCCTGGAAGCTTTTCAGCATCTATTTTTCGTAATTCGGCTATTGATGACACTCCTGCTTTCTGCAAATAAAACTCTCCTTCTTTTTCAGCTTGCTTTAAAGTTTTCATGTTTTCTCCAGGATAAGTAGTAGGACGGGATGGGCCAAAAGAACCTCCGCTTTGTGAAATAGCTCCATGAAATAAGCCCTTAGCCAGTGGTGAAGCACAAAGCATACTTACAGATATAGCTCCTGCTGATTCACCAAAAATTGTTACCTTATTAGGATCTCCTCCAAAAGCAGCAATATTTCTTTTTATCCATTGAAGTGCCGCAATTTGGTCGAGTAAACCATAATTTCCCGAAACATGATTAGGATTCTCTGCACTTAATTGAGGATGCGCAAGGAAACCAAGTGGTCCAACACGGTAGGCAATACTTACAACAACAACTCCTTTTCGTGCTAAATGCTCTCCATTAGAAAGAGGATCAGAGTTTGAACCAAAACTAAAGCCTCCGCCGTAAATCCAAACTAAGACAGGTAATTTTTCATTAACATACTTGGCAGGAGTCCAAATGTTTAAATACAGGCAATCTTCACTTTTTCCTGAAGCAGGATTTCCGCCCTGTATTGGCGCAGGAGCAAATTCGGTCGCTTGCCTTACTCCTTCCCACTTTTCTACTGGTTGTGGTGCTTTCCAACGTAATTCTCCAACAGGGGGTGCAGCAAAAGGTACACCTTTGAATACCAACAAGTCTTTATAAATAGTACCCCTTATCAGTCCCCCTTCAACCTCAACCAGTTCTGAAATTTGTTTCTTACATGAAAAATTTCCAAATATAAGTAAGGAAAATACAAGAATATTTAATCTTTTCATAAACATTGGAATGTTATTATTTTTTTTGCCACAGATTAGGAAGAAATCTATAATACAATAAATGACGCCATGTAGCCCAGTCATGTCCCCCATGTCCTCCTACATAATATTCGTGTTCAATATTGTGTTTTGTCAAGGCCTCGTGTAATGCAATACAACGTTTTCCCATAAAAACATTTGCTTCTTCTGTTCCTTGACCTACAAATAAATAATCAACCTTATCATTTACTTTCGGGTCATTTAAAAATTGCGATAACGTTGTCTCTGCATTAACATCACCAGCACTAAGGATACCGAAATTGGCAAACAGATCGAGTGATCGAAAACCAATGTACATAGTGTGTCTTCCTCCCATTGATAAACCAGATAATGCACGCCCTTTAGGACTTTTAATTGTACTATAATTTTCATCAATTAAAGGAATTACATGATTCCGTAGTTCCTTTTCAAAAAGATCAAAGGTAAGTTCCGCATGCTTTGGATGATTACGATGAATAACCTGATTATTTGGAATAACTATTATCATGGGAACAGCTTTTCCCTTAGCCAATAAATTATCCATTATAAAATTAACTCTTCCATTGTAAACCCAATTGGATGGAAGTTCTCCGCTTCCTCCTAAAAGATACAATACTGGATATTTTTTCTTTTGAGAGTATCCTGGCGGGAGATAAACATAAAGCTCACGTTCACCATTTGTAACATTAGAGTGATAAATATGACGGGTTACTGTTCCATGTGCCACATTTTTAGCATCGTAATATGCAGGCTCACTACCATGAATAATCAATTCACTATAAGGTGGCATAGCTGTAAAAGCTGCATATGTGTTTGACGGGTCCGTTGTTTGTACACCGTCAATATTAATGTAGTAGGCATATATATCAGGTTTAAGTGGACCTATTGTTAATGTCCAT
Organism: Bacteroidota bacterium; assembly: GCA_029268165.1. GTDB lineage: Bacteria > Bacteroidota > Bacteroidia > Bacteroidales > UBA10428 > UBA5072. The sequence goes on along the minus strand of JAJUGM010000122.1, from coordinate 6,986 downwards.
ATGCCATCTTCACCTTTTGTAAAAGGTATTTGTTCGTTGCCTCTTCCAAGAGCAGTAAGTATTGCTACTCCTGCTAACTTTACTTCCTGAGCTTTAGGAGCTTTTACACGAAAAGTAACTGTATGATCGTCATGCACTTCAGGTGAATTCAATGGAGCACTAAACGGAATTAATCCCTCAGTATTTTTCTGAGGATTATAATCAAGATTGACATTAGCCTGCTGCCCCAAACAAGTGTACGATAGCAGCATAAAAAACATGAATATTTTGACAAATAGATTTCTACAAAACATCTTAATCTTTTATTTATTTTTTAAATATCAGCTGAGCAAATTGATATAAAGATCTTCTCCATGTTTGCCATTCATGAGCAGTTCCGGGAGATTCGTAAAAAGTGTATTTTATTCCTTGTTTTTCGAGCATTTTACGAAATGCTCCCACAGAACCAAGGAAAGGATTTGGCTCTTTGGTGCCCAGACTAAGAAAAAACACTTTTATTTTTTGATTAACCTCTTTTCCACTGCTGAATTTACCGTCCAGGAATGTTGCAGGATCAATTTCATCCGAACTTGGATAATTTGAAGTGCCACTAAATCCACCATAGGCTGAAAAAACATTAAGATTGTTCATGATAATACGCATGGTTTGGTTTGCTCCCATCGATAATCCTGCTATAGCCCGATGTTCTCTGTCGGCAATAGTTCGAAAACGTTTATCAATCATAGGAATTATTTCTTGAATCATCACATCTTCAAAAACCATTGCCGGGCGTGTTGGATTAGTAACCACTTGCGGTTCCTGTGGCTTAAAAGCATAACCATTATCCATAACAATAATCATGGGAACGGCCTTATTCTCAGCAATAAGATTATCAAGTATTAAATTGGCTTTACCCTGACGCGACCAGCCGCTTTCATCTTCAAAACTACCGTGTTGAAGATACAACACAGGATATCGGATATTCTGATTTTCCTCATATCCTGGAGGGGTATATACATAGCAACGTCTCCATGCCTGGGTAATTTTGGAAAAATACATCACTTCACTTACCATTCCGTGTGGTACATCTTTCAAAGCATATATCTCCTGATCATGAGCAGGTATCTCTATTCCGCTGCCCCAGCGACCAGCGCCATAAAAATAAATAGTGCCAGGATCGGGTACCGATGCACCATCAATATTAAGCTGATAGTAATGAAAACCTTCATCCTGCGGAGCAGATTCGCCAATCCATGTACCATTTGAATCCTTTCTAAGGTCATATTTTATTCCACCGATATCGAGTTGAACCTTATGAGCATGGGGAGCATCAATTCTGACTCTAACTATGCCTTCGGAATTAACCTGTGGATAAAGCTTTCCTAATTGATTAACCGTTGAAGGTTTAAAATCCTCAACAACTTGAGCCTGTATAACAAAACTAATAAAGTATACAACTCCACATAATGCAATAATTATTTTCTTATGCATATTTAGTTTATTTTATTGTACTGCCAATTCTATCTTTTTCAAGTCTTTATTGTCAGAGCTGTTACCATAGTAAATTTCATATTTTCCAGGAGTAACCGTTATCTTTCCACTCTTTCGATCATAAAACTCAAATGAAGAATAGGGTAATGTTATCACAGCATTAGCAGTTTTACCAGCCGATACTTCAACTCTCTGGAATCCCCTCAAAGTTTTAATAGGTCCGTCAGTGTCATTAACCTTATGTACATATACTTGAACTATCTCAGTACCATCTCTTTTACCCGTATTGGTAACAGGAATGGTTAACTCAAGCGATTCGTTAGTAGCAATCTGAGTTTTATTTATTCTGGCCTCACCAATTTTGAAGGTAGTATAGCTCAATCCATATCCGAATGGAAACAATGCATCATTCATAAAGCGATAGGTGCGTCCCTTCATTGAATAATTTTCGAAATCGGGCAGCTGGTCAGAATTTTTGTAAAATGTTATCGGTAATTTGCCTGAAGGATTGTAATCACCAAAAAGTACATCGGCAATAGCCTGGCCACCTAATTCACCAGCATACCATGCCTGAACAATGGCATCGCAGCTTTCTGTTTCGGGTGTCAGAGCAATAGCTGAACCTGAACAGTTAACAAATACAATCTTTTTTCCTGCTTGTTTTAACATTTTCAGCAAATTACGTTGTACTGAAGGTAATTCTATATTTGTTCGGTCGCCACCCTTAAAACCAGGAAAATGGACGGGCATCTCTTCTCCCTCGAGCTTACCCGACAAGCCTCCTACAAACACTACAACATCAATACCTTTTAGTTTGTTGATTAGCTCTGTAAAATCAACATCCTTTTCTTTTCCAAAATTAAATTCAATATTAGCCTGCCAGTTATTAAGCTGTATAAAGTGAATTCTGATTCGATATTTTTTACCTGCTTCCACTTTAAAGTTGACCTTTGAAGGAAGTGTACGCCAGTTATAGCTCCTTGCTTTAGAAGAATCGTTGATAAACAACTCAAAATAACCTGTAGCACCATAATTGAATGTTAATTCATCATCTTTCGAAGCCACAAACTCAGTTTCATATTTAGCTGAAAAACCTTCGAGCTTAACTCCTGGGGCAAATTCATGCTGACCAGCTGTTGTCATCTTAACAGGCTCAGTAATTTGCTGAACAGCCACAACATCACCTGAAAAATCTCGGGTATTCCAATATGTAGCTTTAAATCCTTTTTTTCCATCAAACTGGCAACTGCCAAAATAACTTTGTGTAACCTTATCTTCCACGAGATCACATCCCTTATCATATAATATTTTTTCGGACGATACTTTTGAAGTAATACCTTCTAAAATTGTTATTGTGCGAATAGGAGTTCCGTTGTAGTTTCCCCAAAGCATAACAGCATCATTGGCATTGGGACCTATTACAGCAATTTTCTTAATCGAAGATTTATTGAGTGGTAAGATATTATTATTCTGTAACAATACAATAGATTGACGCGCCATTTCAAGTGCAAGATTGCGATGTTCTTCATTGTTAATTACAGAAAATGGTATTTTAGTCCATGTAACCATATCATCAGGATCGAAATCGCCAAGTTCGAAACGACCTTTTAATACACGGGTAAGACTTCTGTCGATATCTTCTGTTTTAACCAAATCATTTTCCACTGCTTTGGGTAATGCTTTGTAGGGATAATTATTCCATACACATTCAACATCGGTACCTGATAGGACAGCCTTTGAGGCTGCATGAATTGGGGTTGAAGACACTTTATGACTTGTAAAGAAATCGGTAACTGCACCACAATCAGATACTACAATATATTTGTATCCCCATTCATCGCGTAGAATTCGTTGTAAAAGACGACGATTACCACAGCATGGTTCATCATCAAGACGATGATAAGCACACATTACTTGTCTAACTCCTGCATCCTGCACAAGAGCTTTAAAAGCAGGAAGATATGTTTCGTATAAATCGCGGGGGTCGACATTATTGAGATTTATTTCATGGCGACTCCATTCAGGACCTGAGTGTACAGCATAATGCTTGGCACAGGCTAGTACCTTACGATATTGTGAATTTTCTGGTCCCTGAAGTCCCTTAACAACAGACACTCCCATTCGGGTCATCAGATAAGGGTCTTCACCATACGTTTCCTGGCCGCGTCCCCAGCGTGGATCACGGAATATGTTGATATTGGGTGTCCATACCGAAAGACTTAAGAAACGTTTGTTTTCACCTCCCCGACGAAGATGTTCATGATATTTTGCCCGTGCTTCATCTGATACGGCCGAGAAAATTTTATAAACTAATTCATCGTTAAACGAAGCTGCCATTCCAATAGGTTGAGGAAACACAGTTACACTGTCGTTATTGGCATAACCATGAAGAGCCTCGCTCCACCAATTAAATTTTTTTATTCCCAGACGGGGAATAGCCTCAGACTGGTCGCACATCAGGGCGGCCTTTTCTTCAAGGGTCAGGCGTGAAATCAGGTCATTCACACGTTCATCCACGCTTAATGATGGATTTTGAAACGGCAATTGCTGACCGTTTAGACTTATTGATATCCAAGCAATTAATACAAGAATAATGTTTTTCATTTTTTTAAGTTAAATTATTATTTCTCTGGACATCTCTGTGCCTTCTCTGTGTACCTCTGTGGTATTTTTATTTAAACCACAGAGCGCCTCAGCGTATTGCGAAGAGGAACACAGAGAGGTTATACAGAGGAACATAGAAAATAACTCAATTGATTTAATTCTTAATTCAGTATTTTTATTTTTTTTATTCTTTAAATAATAACAATGAAAACTCTTTTAAACTTCTCCTCCAGCTTAAGAATTCATGAGCTGTATTGGGTGAAATATAAAAAGCACAATTAATGCCGGCCTTTTTCAAGGCTTCCATATTCTCTCTAGGATCACCACCGGTAAATTCTCTTCCACGTTGTACCATCCAGTCAATTTCTTTACTGCCATAGCTTACAAAAACAAGTTTAACTTTATCCTTGAATCCTGGAATTTTGTTCACATCGTCCATTGATAAAGATGCTCCGCTAAACAGACCTATATATGAGAATTTATCGGTATTGGCCAATGTTATCATTTTTGTTTCCATGCTACCCATTGATAATCCAGCCATGGCACGATGAAGTTGGTCAGCAATGGTACGATAGTTTTTATCAATATATGGGATTAATTCATCCACAATAACTGTTTGGAATGGCTTAATATCAAAACTTCTGAGTTGTCCAAACTTAACTTCATTTGTCATTCCATAAGTCATAACAATAATAAATGGTTTAATTTTTCCTTCAGCAATTAGATTATCCATAATCAGATTAGCATAACCTTGATTACTCCATGCTGTTTCATCCTCACCCCAACCATGTTGGAGATAAAGAACAGGGTAGCGTTTGGTCTGGTCTTTATCATAATCAGGTGGAATGTATACAAAAGCCCTGCGAATAGAATTAGTGCTTTTAGAAGGGAAAAGTACTTGCTCAACACGTCCATGAGGAACATCCTTAAGTGCATAAAAATCCCGATCGTAAGCGGGTATTTCAATTCCACTTTCCCAGCGAATCGAGCCATAGAAATTCAACGTGCCAGGATCGTTGAATACACCTCCATCAACTATTAGATGGTAGTAATGAAAGCCTTCGTCGAGGGGTTCAGCGGTAGTACCGGTCCAGTACCCATCATCCGATTTTGTAAGTGTTGTCCCTTCTCTACCACCTAAAGTCACTTTTACACTTTGAGCTTCGGGTGCATGAATACGAAATCGGGCATAGCCCTGAGAGTTCACCTGAGGGTATTCCTGCCCCGGTTGATTGAGAGAAGAAGGTTTAAAATCTTCTTTAATAACAGGCTTATCGTTTTGAGCTAAACAAAATGAGAATGAAAAAAATAATGATGCTATTACTAAGAAAATATTCTTTTTCATGTTTATGAGATTTGGTTATATCAGTTTTATTGAACTACTAATGTTATTATAAAAGACGCCATTCATGGCGTCTTTTCTATTTTTTAAACACAAGCTGTGCAAACTGATAAAAAGACCTGCGCCAGCTTTGCCATTCGTGAGCGGTATTTTGAGAAACGTAAAAGTGAGCATTCATTCCGGCATTTTTGATAGCTTCAGTATTTTCTTTAGGATCTCCACCAAAATTGAATCTGCGATTTTCCAGTTCACGACTTCCATAACCAACAAATACAAGCTTTATTTTTTCTTTAAATACAGGATTACTGTTTAGATCCTCAGTGGTAATACTGCCTCCACTAAAAATTCCTACATAAGAGAACATTTCGGGATGAGCCATAGTGATGGCACGTGTTTGCATTCCACCCATTGAAAGTCCAGCCATAGCCCGATTTGCCGGATCAGACAACGTACGATAATTGGCGTCAATCATAGGAATAATATCCTCCAGAAGGGTTTTCATAAACCCATCGGCCCAACCTTTTGGTGGCCATGGCCCGCTTGGACGTTCTCCAGGTTTAGGACGGGGCACACCTGCAGGCCAACTCCATGTGCCATTGTCCATGACAATAATAAATGGTACTGCCTTACCTTCGGCAATCAAATTGTCCATTATCAGATTGACTTTTCCCTGATTCGACCATCCTGTTTCGTCTTCGCCTCCACCGTGCTGTAAGTAAAGTACAGGGTAACGTTTGTTGACATCCTTATCGTATTCGGGTGGGGTATATACATAGCAACGACGAATGGTATTGTTTGTTTTTGAAAAATAGAGATGTTGGCGTACCTGTCCGTGAGGAACGTTTTTCAATGCATAAAAATCCTGGTCTTTGGCAGGAACTTCAATACCACTGCCCCAGCGGCTGGCACCATAAAAGTAAAGACTATTGGGATCGGGAACTGCGGCTCCGTCAATCCAAAGCTGATAGTAATGAAACCCTTCATCCTGGGGTGCCGATTCGCCTATCCAGTAACCTCCGGTGTCTCTTCTTAAATCATATTTAACAGCGCTGATATCCAGTTGGACTCTTTGCGCTTCAGGTGCAGAAATCCTTACACGAACCCTACCTTCGGAATTTACTTGCGGGTAATCGCGACCCGGTTGATTAGTAGATGACGGTTTAAAATCCTCGACTATTGTTTTATCAGTTTGTGCAAAACATATTGCACTGACAAACTGAATAGCCATTAAAAAAATCAATTGTTTTTGTTTCATGTTTGTTTTTACTTTAGTTATTAAAAAAAGTATTAAGTTAAATTGATGTTTCCCTGTCATAATCCAATTTTTATTTCTTTTCCATTATAAATTATTGATTTATCAATAATTTTCTGTATTTCATAACCGATTCCTTTTCCTGCAGAGACTTTAATAATATTTAATTTACGTGTGATAAGCATACCGGGAAAATCACCCTTTCTTTCACTTATCGTAAGCGTTTTCTCAGCATCATTCCATTTGAAGGTAATTGTTGAATAGGCTCCTTTTTCGTAATTGTAGTTATCCCCTTCATCTTCGTAAAGGGTAAATTCT
>JAJUGM010000121.1 GCA_029268165.1 Bacteroidota bacterium | reverse complement strand
TCCCGGAAACCGCCCGAAATCACTGCAAATGAAATAGGCAATTATCTTCTGCAACATTCAGATATATTTTTAAAATATAACGTAGTTAAAGGATTTCTGAATCTTGTTGTATCAGACAGGTTTTATCTCGGATTTCTTAATGATGCCCTCTATCAACAAGAATTTGGCATCGTTACCCCATGCGAAGAGGATCAGAAAATTATGGTAGAATATTCTTCGCCTAATACCAACAAACCTTTACATTTAGGTCATATACGCAATAACCTGCTGGGGTTTGCCATTTCGAATATTTTACAGGCAACAGGAAATAATGTCATAAAAACCAATCTTGTTAATGACCGTGGTATCCATATATGCAAGTCAATGCTTGCATGGCTGAAATGGGGCAGGGGAGAAACACCCCAGTCATCCGGCAAAAAAGGAGATCATCTGGTGGGTGATTATTATGTGAAATTTGATCAGGAATATAAAAAGCAAATCAATGAACTAATAAATCAAGGAATTACAAAAGAAGATGCCGAGAAGAATGCTCCGATATTGATTGAAGCTCAGGAACTTCTTCGTAAATGGGAATCCGGTGACCCTGAAGTCATCGCCTTATGGAAAAAAATGAATGAATGGGTGTATGAAGGTTTTGATGAAACATACCATCGGCTGGGCGTCAGTTTTGATAAAATTTATTACGAATCAGATACCTATTTAATAGGCAAACAAGCTGTTTTGGAAGGACTTGATAAAAAGATTTTTTATCAGCATCCGGATGGTTCGGTTTGGGTGAACCTCAGTAATGACGGCCTCGATGAGAAAGTATTACTCCGTTCTGATGGTACATCCGTCTATATTACACAGGATATAGGAACAGCTCAGATCAGGATGAAAGAATACAGCCCCGACCAGATGATTTATGTAGTTGGCAATGAGCAAAACTATCACTTTGAAGTACTCAGGCTTGTGCTTGATAAGCTTGGATTTCCATGGGCTAAAACACTTTACCATTTGTCTTATGGTATGGTTGAATTGCCCGAAGGAAAAATGAAATCACGCGAAGGAACCGTTGTTGATGCTGATGACCTGATGGATGAAATGATTATTACTGCACGAGAAATGTCGTATGAATTAGGTAAACTTGAAGGACTTTCAGATAGCGAAAAAGAAGAAATATTTTCTGTTATTGGACTTGGAGCGTTAAAATATTTTATTCTTAAAGTAGATCCGGTGAAAAATATGACTTTCAACCCAAGAGAATCAATTGATTTCAATGGAAATACCGGCCCGTTTATTCAGTACACTTATGCACGTATTCGTTCAGTTTTCAGAAAAGCTGCTGAAATGGGTATAAAAATTTCCGATAAAGCTGATGAAACTGTTGAACTGAATGAAAAAGAAAAAGATATTCTGAAATTGCTGCATGACTTCCCTGCTGTTATAAACAGCGCCGCTATGACATATAATCCGTCACTCATAGCCAACTATGTTTATGAACTGGCAAAAGAATACAATCAGTTTTATCATGACTGTTCAATTCTTAAAGGAAATGATCAGTCAGTAAGGGAAATGCGTTTGCTGTTATCGCAGTTAACTGCTTATGTGATAAAAAAAGGCATGCATTTATTAGGAATTGATGTTCCTGAGAGGATGTAAAAAACCTGATACAGGGGATTTCTAAATCATTATATTTGTAAAAAATAATGCAATATGTTTGAAAATTTATCAGAAAAGCTCGAACAGTCATTTAAAATATTAAGGGGCCAGGGTAGGATAACCGAAATCAATGTAGCAGAAACCCTGAAAGAAGTAAGGCGTGCATTGCTTGACGCCGACGTAAATTATAAGATTGCAAAAACTTTCACTGACACCGTTAAGCAAAAAGCATTGGGTGAAAAAATACTGCTGGCTGTAAAACCCGGCCAGATGATGGTTAAAATAGTGCACGATGAGTTGGTTCAACTCATGGGTAGCTCTAATGTGGATATCAATATGAAAGGAAGTCCGGCGATAATACTTATTGCCGGGCTGCAAGGCTCTGGTAAAACTACTTTCTCAGCAAAACTTGCCAGCTACCTTCGTGCCAAACGTGGAAAAAATCCAATGCTTATAGCCGGCGACGTTTACAGGCCAGCAGCTATTGAACAGCTAAAAGTTTTAGGTCAACAGATAAACATACCGGTATATTCCGAAGAAGGGCACCAGAATCCTGTTAAAATATCTCATGCAGGAATTAAAGAAGCCAAAAGACTTGGTCATGATCTGGTGATTATTGATACTGCAGGCCGCCTTGCTATTGATGAAGAAATGATGAATGAAATTACTGCAATAAAAAAATCTGTTGATCCGGGTGAAGTGCTTTTTGTTGTTGACTCAATGACAGGGCAGGATGCTGTTAATACTGCAAAAGAATTTAATGACAGGCTCAATTTTGATGGTGTGGTGCTTACAAAACTTGACGGTGATACGCGAGGCGGTGCGGCTTTATCAATTAGGGCAGTTGTAAACAAACCCATTAAATTTATAAGTTCAGGTGAAAAACTCGATTCTATTGAGGTTTTTCATCCGGCACGTATGGCCGATAGGATACTGGGGATGGGCGACATTGTAACACTGGTTGAAAAAGCGCAGGAACAATATAATGTTGAAGAAGCCAGAAAACTCCAGAAAAAAATTGCAAAAGACCAGTTTGGCCTTGATGATTTCCTGAAACAGATACAACAGATTAAAAAAATGGGAAATGTTAAAGACCTTGCTGCAATGATACCCGGAGTAGGAAAAGCAATTAAAGACATGGAAATTGATGATGATGCCTTTAAAGGCATTGAAGCCATCATTCATTCAATGACTCCTGAAGAAAGAAGCAAACCTGAAATATTAAACGGTTCTCGAAGAAAACGTATTGCCGATGGAAGTGGCACAACTGTTCAGGAAGTCAACCGATTAATTAAACAGTTTGACGACACGCGTAAACTCCTAAAAATGATGGGTGGCGGAAAAAAGATGATGCGCATGATGGGTAACAGGCCTCAGTTCAGAGGTAAATAACAGGCACATTTATTCATTCATTTTAATTAATCAATTCTATGCAACTACTTGATGGCAGAAAGCTGGCAGAAGAAATTAAAAAGGAAATAGCAGATGAAGTTTCAGCATTTAAAGCTACTGGTGGTAAAACCCCACATCTTGCCGCAATTCTGGTCGGACATGATGCTGCCAGTGAGAGTTACGTTGCAGGAAAAGTCAAAGCATGCGCTGAAGTCGGCATCAGATCAACGTTAATCAGGTTTGAAGAAAATATAGAAGAGAATATATTAATTGAGAAAATTACAGAAATAAATGAAAATAATGATATAGATGGACTGATCGTCCAGTTGCCTCTTCCCGGACATATTTCTGAAAACAGAATTATAGAAACAATTGCAGTGAATAAGGATGTTGACGGATTTCATCCTGTAAATATCGGGCGTATGGTCATCGGAATGCCATGTTATATTTCAGCAACACCGGCAGGAATACTTGAAATTTTGCGAAGGTATAATATAAGAACTGAAGGCAAATTGTGCGTGGTTGTCGGAAGAAGCAATATTGTTGGTAAACCGGTTAGTATCCTTTTGTCGCAGAAAGGATATCCAGGTAATGCAACAGTTACTCTCTGCCATAGTAAAACAATTAATCTGAAAGAAATTGCAAGTAAGGCTGACATCCTGATTGCAGCAATGGGACAGCCCGGATTTATCAAAGCCGATATGGTAAAAGAAGGTGCAGTAGTGATAGATGTCGGCATAACCCGAATAAAATCTGACAAGACAAAATCAGGTTGGAAGCTGACCGGAGATGTGCAATTTGACGAGGTGGCTCCTAAATGCAGTTACATTACTCCGGTCCCCGGAGGCGTAGGATTACTCACCGTTGTTTCGTTACTGAAAAACACTCTGCTGGCTGCTAAAAAATCTATTTATAATTAATTTATATAAATAATTAATGCATTAGTTATTATTTTCGTTATATGAAAAGTACGTCCGGTGCAAAATTATTTCTGATAATGCTATTATGCATTATGGGATTAGCCTGCAACCGTCCGGGTAAACATCAACAGCGCATACCGGCATGGTCAAGCAACGATCCGCTGGCTATTCCCTTTCGGATCAGATGGCAGAAATTTGAAAAGGGAAATCTGGTACGCAATAATTCCTTTGAATTGGGCAAATATCTGCCAATCGATACTTTAAAAAAATCATTCTCCATTGACGACTGGCAGAAAGTTGGAAAAAATGTCCATTGGGTTAATCTGGAAACCAACGACTCAACACATGCTGATGAAGTTTTTTCAGGAAAACATGCAATCAAAATAGAACGCAAAGTTGCTGATGAAATTACTGATAAAGGCGAAGGAATTATGAGCGGATTTATCAGGGTTATACCTGGTAATTATTCATTTTCATTTTACATACGTTTGCATGATGTCAGACCCTATCTCTCCCGGCTGGGCACCAAAATGTATGATGCTATTGAGATAAAGCTTTTCTTTTTTGATAAAAATAAAAACCCTCTGAATTCCAGATATCTGATGCCGTTTAAAGGTCAGAGAATCGATAATTCATTTAAATCCTTATCCTTTGCAAACTTTAATTATATAAAAGATTTTAACTGGGGCAGAATTATTGCTAAGTCGCATAATTTTCCGTTCAGTGATGGTGATATACCCGATGATGCCAGATATGTGAAAATATTTATCGGGCTGAAAGGCACAGGAACCATGTGGATTGATGATGTTGATTTTCATTATACGGCTGATAATTTCACCACTACAGAAAGGATGAGCCATTTGATTGATTCAGTATTTTCAAAACAGGATATGATCATTCCCACACCTAAAAGAGTAACCAGACTTGAATCAATACTTATTTATAAGAAAGGTTACTCTGCGGCATCGGCACCTTTAATTATTATCCCTGATAATCCAGACGCTGAAAATATTCAGGCTGCATTACTCATACAGAAACATTTGATTGACATTTTGAAACGTGCGGGAGCTGATGAAAATTATATATCTGCAATTCGAACAGCATCTGATATTAATAAAAATCATCTGCAAAATGCAAGAATCGTTTTTAGTATTGGCAAATCTGAATTATATAAAAAGTTTAAATACATGCTGCCAGTAGAACAGATTAAAGATAAACCTCAGGGATATTGTATCTATTCTGGTCCTGACGCAGAAAACATAATCTTCCTCTTTGGCAATAACGAAATCGGCGATTTATATGCCTCAACAACCTTGATACAGCTTTTTGACAGGAAAAACCCGGTATTATATAATGCAAATATCATCGACTACCCTGATTTCGAACAGCGATTTTTTTATATCAGAGCATGGCAAAGTCTGAATGAATTTGAAAATGCCAAAAAGACTATTCATACGCTGCTATTATATAAACTTAACGGAGCTTACCTGGGAGTTAATCTAAATTCTAATCTTGATTATTATCTGAATTCATTAGAAACATTTGGTAAAGAGTGGAATGGATCAGAACGGTTTAGTTTTCTTCAACTGATTAATACGGGGTTTACTGACAGTTTCCCATCCGCGCCTTACAATTACTACGATATTTTACCTGAATCTGATAGCTTAATTACAAATAAATTTTTAAATAAAATTATTGAGAAAGGTTATCATTCTTTTGCCGATGGAATTGCCCTTGCTCCCTCATTTGTGTGTCCTGAAGATACAACGCTTAGCTATAATGCTGCAAGAATTATGGATATAACTGAAAAATTCACGGCTGAAAAAAAACAAATACTTGACCTGCAACATTTTATAACCGAGAGATACCCTAATCAACAGTTCGAATATTTCACTCCCTGGTACAATAATGAACTTCTTGATTTTTCACTGGATTATGCAGTTCTTTATTTATCCCTGTTAAGAGATGAAATGAATAAAACTAACCTTTTTTGGTCAGGTAGTTCATTTTATTCCATCAAAACTGATGCCGCAGATATTAACAGATATTTCAGCCTGATAAATCAGCCTGTCATTTTTCTTGATAATTCCTTAATAACAGTATCAAAGCGTACTAATTACAACGGTTCTTTGCCATATTATCCTGGTAAGGTTAAACTATATAGTATATTTGAAGCATTTAAAAATAATGAAATCGCTTATTATAAGAACGATTTGAAAATCAATAGAGTATTTATAAATCAGCCTGTCAACTCCGAACTGGAAGCCATTAAACTGATAACAGCTCTCGATTTTTACTGGAATATGTCATCTTATAATCATGACTTATCTTTATGGAAGGTACTTGTAACAAGATACGGGCAGGAGGCTGCTAAAATCCTAATTTTGTTTGACGAGGTTCATGCCAGATTACTGGAAATCAATTACCGCCTTAGCCGAAAAGAACAGATTAATAAGTATTGCAGGACAGGCAATAATCTCATCAATACATTAAATAAGCATCTGAATGACCTTGTTTTATTACTTGGAAAAGATGAAAAAATTATCAGTGAATTAGAACACCTGATTGCCGAGCGGCAATTATTGTTTGAAACATCATGCAGTCAAAGTCAGTATCCAAAATAATTGTCACACAAACCCGATGATTTTGTAAACTTAAAAATTAACTATAGATTTTATAATAGCATAGTATTTTAAACCCTAAAAAAAAAATGAACTATGGAAATAAAACTGCCTTATTTACCTGAACGACCTGTAAAACCAAGGGAAAAAGGTCTGACCATGATGATGGACAAAGGCCTATCAGTGAAAGAAGTTGAAAACTTTGTTGACAATTGCGCTGAATTAACTGACATGGTTAAACTGGGCTTTGGAACCGCTGTGGTTACTGACCGTACACTTGAAACGAAAATAAAAATCTATCAAAAAGCAAAAATTAGAGTTTATTTGGGCGGTACCCTATTTGAAGCATTCGCAATCAGGGGTATGTTTGATAATTATCTTAATCTGATCGAAAAACTCAATCTCGACATGGCTGAAATTTCTGACGGATCAATGTATATGCCCCACCAGCAGAAACTTGAATATATAAGCAGGCTTTCAAAATATGCAACTGTTGTTTCTGAAGTAGGTTCAAAGCAAAAAGGAGTTGAAATACCCGATAATATATGGATTGAAATGATGAAAACCGAACTTTCAACGGGATCTTGGAAAGTAATTGCTGAGGCCCGTGAAAGCGGCACAGTAGGAATATATCATAATGACGGATCTGCCAATGAAGAACTCATTTCACATATTACAAAACAAATTGAACCCGAAAAAATTATTTGGGAAGCGCCTACTGGCAAACAACAGGTATGGTTTATTAAATTACTCGGTGCAAATGTTAATCTGGGAAATATCGCAACCAATGACGTCATTCCGCTGGAATGCCTTCGATTAGGCTTAAGGGGCGATACGTTTTTTGACTTTTTGCCCGCTGACCTGAAAAAATTACGGCCCGATTCCGAAAAATATCAGAAAATATAATACTTTGCTAAAGATTATTATTTTCTAATCTGATGAAAATATACGGCCTTATTGGATATCCGTTAACACATTCTTTTTCAAAGAACTATTTTAACGAGAAATTTGAAAAAGATGGGCTTATACAATGTAAGTACGAGAACTTTCCTCTGAAATCAGTTGATGAGTTACCCGGATTAATTCATAATAACAAAGAGATTTGCGGGTTAAATGTGACAATTCCATATAAGGAAAAGGTAATCCCTTTTCTTGATTTTCTGGATGACAATGCAAAAAATATAGGAGCTGTTAATACCATTAAAATTAAACGTAATAAACAAAAACCTGTATTGACAGGCTTTAATACTGATGCTTATGGTTTTCAGGAATCTCTTAAACCTCTTCTCAACAGGAACATTAATAATGCCCTGATTCTGGGAACCGGTGGTGCTTCAAAAGCAGTAGCATATATACTTGGAAAACTAAATATCAGATATTTCTTCGTTACAAGAAATCCACGCAGCAATAATCATATTGCATACGGCGACTTAAATTGTAAAATAATCAATGATTTCAAGCTTATTATTAATACATCACCAGTTGGCATGTTTCCCGATTCTGGGAATTTCCCTGATATTCCCTATGATTGCATATCAGAAAAACACATATTGTTCGATCTGATTTATAACCCGCCTGAGACAGTCTTTTTAAAAAAAGGAAAAGAGAAGGGAGCAAAAACCATCAATGGTCTTCCTATGTTGCATTTACAGGCTGAAAAAGCATGGGAAATATGGAATTTATGAATGGGTTTAAAAAGAACCAAGAATCAAGCCCCGAAAGCTTTCGGGGAAGAATCATGAACCAAGAGTCACCCGATATCTATCGGGGAAGAATCAGGAATAATAACTGTTACCGTTGAAAGAAAAAATTTATTGCGACCCAGTATTGGCCATTTCCTGTAACTTTGCACTGTACTTTAAATTATACTTTGTAATATTATCCCCTTTTATTTCAAATTTTATTTTATCTGAAAGCAATAAAAAATTAATTGCTGATCCTTCATTTAACGCGCCGTTTTTTTCGGTAATAATCAGTATGCTTTTATTTTGAATTGTGTTAAGTATTTCTGCCATTTGTTTTGTTCTTCCAAACGGTACGAAAAGGATATGACAATTCGTGATTTCCTGAACCGTTTTGAACCGGGTAATCTGAATCGTCTGTGTACCTACTTTTTTACCATTTGTATATACTTCCAATTCATCAGCAACCGGAGAATTTCCAAGAGAGGCAATAACAAAAGGCCCTGTCCGGTAATTGGCCGGCCATTCCACCAGGCGGGAGAAATTATAAATAAACATTGCCTGTGCTTTTGGGATTGATGTTTGTGCTATAAGCCTATTGAATGGAACATAAAGCAACAAGCAAAAGATGATAATATTTAATAATCTCTTCACCATTTCTTTATAACTC
>JAJUGM010000120.1 GCA_029268165.1 Bacteroidota bacterium | reverse complement strand
GTCAGTGCTTGAACAGACGTATTGATAATATTGAAGAAATTAAAAGCGAGGTCGAAGCATGGATGAACACACGAAACAGTAAGGAATCGAAAATAAACTGGCAGTTTACAACAAAAGATGCCAGAATAAAATTAAAAAAACTTTATCCGTCAATTAATGATTGACATGACACTAGTAAACTTGTTGTATTGTAAATATTTGTATTTATTGGTTCAAGAATACGAATAACTATTTGGTGCCTGCCCCGGAACCAGAAACCAGACTTGGGTAGTGCATCAAATGCGCCATCAATAACAACCGGCAAAATAGTTGCTTTCGATTCTAAAGCAATTTTAAAAGCTCCTTCTCTGAAAATACCAATATTCCCATCGGTGGTACGGGTGCCTTCAGGAAAAATAAGTATGGAAATGCCCTCGGCAAGTGATTTAACAGCAAGCCTGATCATCTTTTCGGCGCTCAGTTTATCACCGCGGATTACCGAAATGTATTTATTGAGATATAATATCCATCCAACAACAGGAACCCTGAAAAGCTCTATTTTAGATATCCATCTGAACGGAAAATACAATTGGTATAACATCAGAATATCAATGATTGACTGGTGATTACAAAGGATTATATATGATTTTCCCCGTTCAAGCCTTTGCCTGTTCTCAATAGTCAACCTCCACCACGGATTAATTATTATGTATAATCCCGACCAGTATGCAACAAAAAAATGACAAATTTTTCGGAGGGGGTCAAAAGGCAACGTTAACAGCCATAGAACAAGATATACAGAGAATAATGGCAGAACCGTAAGTAACAACACTGCCCATACAAATAAAGTGACGAAAACAGATGCTATTCTTTGTTTAATATCCATACAGCGACTATAAAAACAGATGAATATAACCGCAATGATGATAGTAAATGCCTGTCATAGATCAGAATTAACCTGAGATTAAGCGCTCAGCTTATTTTGCATTCCAGTAGCGTGTGGCTCACACCCAGATTGTCGTGTTGATGAACTACCTGCAGACCGGCTTGTTTAATTAAATGAACCATCTGGTCTGAGTTGTACATTTGGCTGTTTCCGTTAGCCATTACCGTAAAATAAAGCGAAGTACAGTTGAGCGCAAAAGCTGATGCCGGAAACCGTTGCCTGTCTGTAAGCGGCTCAAGTATGAACAATTTTGTGTGCATTGCCATCGATTGGCGGGCACGCTGAAGAATATGCATGATTTCGGTTTCAGAAAAACAGTCGAGAAACTGGCTCATCCAGATTGCATCGAAACCTTCAGGAAACTTATTTTCAGGGTTAAGTAGATCATTGGCAAAATAACTCATTCTGTGACCCAGCCCGAGGCTTTCCATGTTTCTTCTGGCCATATCAAGCTGGCCGGGTAAGTCCATTATGGTAACTTCAACATCGGGCGAATAATTAAGGCATGCTGCGGCCCATTTACCTGTGTTGCCACCAACATCAAGCAGTTTTCTTACGGATGACTTAAAAACCAAAGGCAGTGCTTCAGGGAAAACAACATCAGAATAATAATGGTCAAAGGCAAACCAGCTTTTCTGTACATCAGCCGGCAATGATGCAAGGCCTTCATATATCGTGGGCCAGCTGCCGAATACTTTCAACCCCTCAGGTTTACCGCTTTCAATTGACTGTTTTAATAAAAACATGCCCTTGTAGCATACATCCCTGATAAAATCCATGTTGATACGCGTAAGCTGGTCGGTTTCAAGAAAAAAACCTGTTTTAGTGAGGACGTATTTTTCGTTTTGTTTTTCAGCTACTCCGACATCCAATGCAAGATTCATTAATACACGGATTCCATATACTGAAATTCCTGATTTTTCAGAAATCTCGGTCAGGGTGAGTCCTTCATCGTAAGCATCTTTAAGAAGTCTTAATAGTCCCAGCTCACGCATGGCATACACAGCCTGAAACACAACCGGCGCAAAAGCAATTTTCTGTGCTTCAAATTTGGCCTCAATTGCGCTAATCTTTTTCACTTGTATAATTTTTTGTTATGTTACTTTTTTTAATCCCCGCAAATATTGTTATTTTTTTTTATTTATTTCCATGGGCCCCACTCCATTGTAAGCCGGTCTCTTGCCCTGCTCTGGCCTGTGGTGTTGTTTCGCTGAAAATAACTGATGCCGTCATCTTCATAAATGGTGGTAATGGTTTCTACCTTTTGCTTTGCCCCGGGATCATTCAGATGATATATCATGCATAACGACTGCCTGACCGCACCTTTGACTTTATCAACATAGCATTTAACATTGCCTTCTTCTGTGAGCTCCACCGAACGCTGCCAGCTTTCAGTTAATGCCAGATTATTAAATGAAACACCTTTGAGATTGTTGTTCAGATCAAACTCAAATGTAAACGTTCCGTCGGAATAATTGTTTGGCGGATCATTTCTGCGGGTTAATGAATAAACCTGGTTTTTCTTTGAAAATTCATAATTAATGATATTGCAAACCTTATGACTTTCTGTTTCTCTCCAACGACTGCAGAAATTCACAATCTGCATACCGGTAAGCTGATTACCCTGCCCATAAGTATATTGCTTTACCTGAGAGAAATGTAAAAATAACGGCGCTCCGGGCTTGCCAGGATTTACTAACTGGTAAAACTGAATATACCGTTTAATCTTCACTATTCTGCCCTGCCTGTCAAAAAATACCGAGTCAACAGGAGTCTGGTAATATTGCCCATACTGGTTTCTCACTATGGCACTCAACTCAGTAATAATAATCAGATTTTTATCACTATATGTAAAAGTACAGTTCATAAAAGGAGCCTGAATACCTGTAACTCTTCCAACAGCCTGATCAGACTTAATGATCATGTCCCCTCCCGAAAGAACATATCTTACTTTCCAGGGAGTAAACGGCTGGTCGAGGCTAAAGGGTAAAATAAGGTAACGGTAATCGCCCAACGCCGAATCACCTTTAATTTCAATTTTGTCACTACTGATAATTATATCATCTTTTACTGTTTTAAAATATGCTTCAAACAAAACAGGCAGTTCTTTCTGAAGAAATGTCAGTGAATCAAGTATCCGCTGCCTGCGTGCAATAGAGTCTCTGATAAACTGTTCACGCGCCAGTATTGAATCCTGAATGAATTTTAACCTCAATGCAAGAGAATCAGAAACAGGCTGTTCCTGAATATATTGAAATTCAGGCGATTTTATTGTATCCTTATTTTCTCCTGCTGGCAGCGGCCTGTATAGATAACGTTCTTTAACCGAATCGGGACTGTATTGCGAAAAAATTTTACTGCAGCAGGAAAGGGCGATAGCCAATAACAGCAAGCCACGCAGTGTGGGCATATACAATCTGATTTTGTTCATAATAGTATATTTTTTATCCTTAAAATATCCAAATTTATATTAATTTTATTTTATTGAACCTCATGCTATGAAATATACCCTAAGTTCGTTCTTACCTGCATTAACTGTGCTGTTAACATTTTCAGGCAAAAGCCAGCAGGTTAGCCTTGAATTCGAACATTTCACAAGCATTGACGGACTTTCACAAAACAATGTGCTTGTAACGTATCAGGATAGCAAAGGATTTATTTGGATTGGTACAGAGGACGGGCTTAATTTATTTGACGGTTATCAATGCCATATATACCGTAACGACCCCAATAATCTGAAAAGCATTGGCAGTAACTATGTCAGGGCTATTGTTGAAGATAAAAAAAGCAACCTTTGGATTGGCACACAGGATGGTTTAAATTACTATGACAGGCAGCATGATAATTTTGTACGCTATTATCATGAAGCCGGGAACCCGAATACCATTGTCACCGATGGTATTCAAGACCTGTTTATGGATTCTAAGGGATTATTATGGATTACTTCGGAAATGGGGATCTCTCTTTTCAATCCAGAAACAGGGATTTTTAAATTAATCCGGCATGATCCGTCGAACCCCAATTCATTGCCGGGTAATATTATCAGAAATGTAACTGAGGATGCAAAGGGTAGGATATGGATAGCTACTTTCAGTGGCTTGTCTATGTACAATCCTGCCAATCAATCTTTTACCAATTTTGGACATCAGCCTGATAATCCTTTGAGTATTAGCAGCAATAAAGTGCAATGTGTTTTCATCGATTCAAAAAACAGAGTCTGGGCAGGAACATTTGATAACGGCCTTAACCTGCTGACTGATATTGAAAAAGGAACATTCAGGCGGTTTATAGCCGACGACAACAATATTAAAAGCCTGCCTCACAATCTGGTCAATTGCATAGCACAAAATTCCCATGGATTAATATGGGTTGGTACTTCGGGAGGCCTTTGCTATTATGATGAATTCAGTGAAAGCTTTGTCAGAATTTCATCTGCTGAAGACAATGACAAGGGGTTAAACAGTCCCGATATTTCGCACATTTACTTCGATAATACCAACAGAATGTGGATAGGAACACGCTTTGGCGGGCTTAATATCTATGATGAAGGGAAAAGCAAATTTTTGCATTATAAAAACATTAAAACAGACCCCTTTAGCTTAAGAGGAGAAAATATAACTTCATTTGCCGAAGATCCTAAAGGTAACATCTGGGTTGGCTCGGATGGCGGTGGATTAAATTATTTTGACCGCCAGACAGGTAAATTCACCCATATTATGGCCAGCCCCGGCGGGCTTATCAATAATAAAGTACTGGCATTATGCCTCGATAGTTACGGCCTGTTGTGGATAGGCATGTGGGATGGAGGCGTCAACGTTTATGACCTGGTGGCGAAAACATTCAGGCATTATATTAATAGTCCATCTGACAGTACCTCGTTGTGCGGTAACAACATTTTTTATATTATGGAAGACAGCAGAAAAGATATCTGGATTGCAACATGGGGAGGCGACGGAATCTGCTGATATAACCGTGATCAGGACAATTTTCAGGTATTCAGGAATAACCCCGGTGATTCCACTACAATAAGTGCATCAGGCGCTGTAATGATTTTTGAGGATCATGAAGGTAATTTGTGGATTCCTTCTGAAGGAGCAGGATTAAATAAATATGAACGCAATAAAGGTATCTTCAGACACTATGGGGTAATTATCGGCCCCAAACACAAAAACAAAGGCCTTAGTAACCTGGCTGTTTATTGTGTTTATGAAGACAACAAGAATAGATTGTGGATAGGTACTAATGGTGGCGGACTAAATCTTTTAGACAGAAAAACAGAAACTTTTACATACTACCGTATGGCCGACGGTTTGCCAAATGATGTTATTTATGGTATTCTTGAAGACCAACATGGCAATTTATGGATAAGCACAAACAACGGATTATGCTGTTTCAATCCCGACAGTCTAACTTACAAGAATTTCGACGTTACCGATGGCCTGCAGAATAACCAGTTCAGCCGCTGGGCATTTAAAAAACTGAGCACCGGCGAATTGCTTTTTGGAGGTGTTAATGGCTTTAACCTGTTTGACCCTCTGAAAGTTAAAGAAAACAGTTATATACCTCCTGTGTACATCACCGGACTTAAATTGTTTAACAAGAAAGTAACTATCGGGGAAAATTCGGTATTAAAACAAAACATTATTGTAACCAAAGAAATTATCCTATCGCACAAACAAAACGTTTTTTCCTTTGAATTTGTGGCGCTCAATTACAGGCAGTCATCAAAAAACCAGTATAAATACAAAATGGAAGGGTTTAATGATGACTGGATTGATCTTGGCTCCCAGAGGGAAGCATCATTTACTAACCTGAATCCTGGTAAATATATTTTCAGGGTGAAAGCCTCAAACAATGATGGTGTATGGAATGAAGAAGGTGCATCTTTACGGTTGATAATCCGGCCGCCCTGGTATGGCACATGGTTATTCAGAATAGTGGTGACACTTATATTGTCCGGAATTGCTTATTATATATATAAATCAAGAACACAAAAAGAAAAGGAAATAAAAAAGTACCTCGAGAATAAAGTGAAAGAAGGCGAAATTGAGCTTCAAAAGAAAATGGAAGAAATTGAAATACATCAGAAAGCGCTGAAAGAAAAAGAAGATGCCGAGAAGGAACTCAACTGGTTTAATGAAGGGATGACTAGACTGGCCGAAATTATCAGCAAAAACAATAACGATTACATTAAACTGGGAAAAAATCTTGTCCCTGCATTAATTGAGTATGTAGGGGCAAGTGTAGGTTCATTTTATGTTATTACCGCATCTGACGACGGACAATCAGAATTTAAGCTTGCCGGTTCCTTCGGAATCAACCCCGGCAAAATTAAATCAAGCCTTCATTTGCAGGAAGGATACATAGGTGCCTGCTATAAGGAGAAAACAATAATTACAGTGGATAACCTGCCAGATAATTATGCATTGATGGAATCAGGCCTTGGCAAGGTGAGCCTTAAATATTTGATACTGATACCGCTGCTCATAAATAATCAGGTAAACGGAATCATTGAATTGTCATCACTTGAAAAACTGGAACCCTATAAAATAAGACTGCTTGAAAAGCTGGCTGAAAACATGGCCTCAACCATAGAAATTATCAATGTAAGTAACCGGATGCAAAAATTGCTTGATACAATGCATGCGCACAGTGAAGAAATGAACGCACAGCATGAAGAATTGCAGCAAAACATTGAAGAAATGCAGGCAACCCAGGAAGAAATTGAAAGAATCAGGTTAAAAGAAAAAGAACTGTTAGCCCGCAACAAAGAACTGGTTGAACAACAGGAAGCTTATAAGGAACTTGAAAATAAATACAATGAATTACTGAAAAAATATAACCAGATGGCAAAAAAAAAGAATAAATAAAAACGCCGTGTACTTCAAAATTGCTGCATAATCCACAGTCAATAAATCCCGTATTATTCCATTTTCAGTACAGCAAGGAATGCTGACTGTGGCACTTCAACATTGCCTATCTGGCGCATGCGTTTTTTGCCTTTCTTCTGCTTTTCGAGGAGCTTTCGTTTGCGGGTGATATCGCCGCCGTAACATTTGGCTGTAACATCTTTGCGCAATGCTTTTACCGTTTCGCGTGCAATTATTTTTGAACCTATGGCTGCTTGTATGGCTATTTCAAACTGCTGGCGCGGTATCAGTTCTTTCAGCTTTTCACAGATTTTACGGCCGAATTCATAGGCATGATCACGGTGAATAAGCGATGAAAGTGCATCAACCATATCGCCGTTGAGCAGTATATCGAGCCTCACAAGATTTGCTTGTTTATATCCTGTGTATTGATAGTCAAATGATGCGTATCCCTTGGAGATACTTTTTAGTTTATCATAAAAGTCGAATACAATCTCTGAAAGGGGCATCTCGAAAGTAAGTTCAATACGGTTGGTAGTGATATACACCTGGTTCAGTAATGTTCCTCGTTTGTCAATACAGAGTTTCATGATGGGACCAACATACTCGGCCTGGCAGATAATCTGGGCGTTGATATAAGGCTCTTCAATGTAGTCAATCTGAGTAGGCTCAGGTAACCCTGACGGGTTATGTACATCAATAATTTCGCCACGGGTTGTAATAACTTTATACGAAACGTTAGGTACTGTGTTAACAACATCCATGTTAAATTCCCTGTCGAGACGTTCCTGCACTATTTCCATGTGCAGCAACCCCAGAAAGCCGCAGCGGAAACCGAATCCAAGGGCAGCCGAAGACTCCGGAACGAATGAAAGCGATGCATCATTTAATTGCAGTTTTTCAAGCGATGCCCTGAGTTCTTCATAATCATCAGCATCAACCGGATATAAGCCTGCAAATACCATAGGCTTAACCTCAACAAAGCCGGCTATGGCTTTATCGCAGGGCCTTTCAACATGCGTAATGGTATCGCCCACTTTGACATCGCGGGCCGATTTTATGCCTGAAATAATATACCCTACATTACCGGCTTCGAGATATTCACGGGGCTCGTATTTCAGCTTGAGCACCCCTATCTCATCGGCATGGTAATCGGTACCAAGATTAACAAATTTCACATAATCGTTCTTTCTGATGCGGCCGTTAAAAATTTTGAAATAAGCATAAATGCCACGGTAGGAATTGAATACCGAATCGAAAATCAGTGCCTGCAGAGGAGCATCAGGGTCCCCTTTTGGCGGGGGAATTTTCTTAATGATCTGTTCAATGATGTGGTCAACACCCATACCTGTGCGTGCACTGGCTTCAATGATTTCTTCACGCCTGCATCCTATAAGGTCAACAATCTGGTCTTTGACTTCTTCAGGCATGGCGCTCGGCATATCCATTTTATTAAGCACCGGAATGATTTCAAGACCATGGTCCACAGCCTGATAAAGGTTTGAAATGGTCTGCGCCTGAATCCCTTGTGTGGCGTCAACCACAAGCAGAGCACCTTCACAGGCAGCAATTGCCCTTGAAACTTCATAGGAAAAATCTACATGGCCCGGCGTATCAATAAGGTTCAGTATATATTTTTCTCCTTCAAATAAATACTCCATCTGAATGGCATGGCTTTTTATGGTAATACCTCTTTCACGCTCAAGGTCCATGTTGTCAAGCACCTGATCCTGAAAATCACGTTCAGACAACGTATTTGTTATCTGAATCAGCCGGTCGGCCAGTGTGCTCTTACCGTGGTCAATATGTGCTATAATACAGAAATTCCGGATGCGGTCCATCGTCCATTAAATTGCTTAAAAAGCACAAAGATATTGAAATCGGATAAATAAAAATGGGTTATCATTAACAGAAGTATTTTAAATTGTTAGCTACGAGCTGCGAGCTTCGAGCTGCGTGTTACATTTAAGATAAGAATGAATAATATAGATTGTTAATTTAAAACGCTTTAGAGAGTATGAATAAATGAAATAACACATTGCGTTTAATATATTTCTTAAATCTTCAATCGTTGTTTTTAATTCTTAAATCTATTTTTAACACTGATCCTGACCAGCTAAAAATAATATTTATTAAACTCGCAGCTCGTAGCTCGCAGCTCGTAGCTATTTATATTTTCCGGTTGATAATTATAAAAATTATGTCACAAATATTTTAAATTAGGTTCAGAAAATAATTTTACTTATGCTATCTTTT
>JAJUGM010000119.1 GCA_029268165.1 Bacteroidota bacterium | reverse complement strand
GATGCTGTTTTCAGCTATTAGAAAACGATTTTCATAATGAACGCCTGCTAAGAAAGATTTGATATCGGCCATTCCGGCCTGATTATTATAAATTGCCCAATCACCGGGATATGTTACGGAAATTCCTGCCATGCCCGCCGAATTTGCGCATACCGGAAAATTTATATATTGTGCTTTAACCCATACCAGCGTGCAGAAGGAAAAAATAAACAAATGAATGATTATCTTACTCCATAACATATTCTTTGTCAGTAACATATTACATAACAGCAATTATTTTGCTTACGAATGAAAATGATACTAAACTCGTTTTTCTTGATATATTATCCAAACAATTTTTATGAATAATCAGTTGGTTTTAAATTTGAATTTAACCTTGGCCAGTTGTTCATTGGCTTCGACAATCTTTTTTTTCAGCTCTTCTTTGTTTTTTTGTAATTTTTCAGCTATCTGCCTGTCGCTTTGAGCAATTATCTGCATAGCAAGTATGCCTGCGTTCTGTGCTGCATTAATACCCACTGTAGCCACGGGGATTCCCGGAGGCATCTGTACGATTGACAACAGAGCATCGAGCCCTTCAAGAGAAGCTTTAATCGGAACGCCTATTACAGGTAATGTAGTCATTGAAGCTATTACGCCGGGTAAGTGGGCTGCCATCCCTGCTGCGGCAATAATAACTTTTATACCGCGCGATTTTGCATTTTTAGCAAATTTTTCAACTTCCTCAGGTGTGCGGTGTGCCGAAAGAGCGTTAATCTCAAATGGAATTTCCGCTTCGTCAAGTACCTTTGCCGCAGCTTCCATGACAGGCATGTCTGAGGTGCTGCCCATAATTATGCTAACAAGTGGTTTCATTGTAATTATGTAAAAAAAAATTCAACTAAAAATAATGTAAATATTTGTATATTGCGACGCAATTAACAAAAATTAAATGTCTGAAATTGTTATTGCAGATAAAAGGTTCAGCCTGCTGCTAACATCTGAAAAAATTCAGCAACAGATTGAATTAATTGCTGAACTCATGAATGATGATTTGAAAAATCATGAGGTAATATTTATCGGTGTGTTGAATGGTGTTTTTATGTTTGCTGCTGACCTGCTGAAAAGAATACAGTTTAATGCCCAGATTTCATTTGTTAAGGTTTCCTCTTATCAGGGCATGGAAAGCGGCGCTAAAATAAAACGCCTGATCGGAATAGATGAAGAATTAAAAGGTAAGACAGTAATCATTCTTGAAGATATCATTGATACCGGCCGGACAATTGAAGATATCATTGAACAAATTAGAGGATACCGGCCCGAACAAATCAGGGTAGCAGTGCTATTACTAAAACACGAAATTTACAAAAGCAATCTGACAATAGATTATGTCGGTTTCAGAATACCAAACCGTTTTGTTGTGGGTTATGGCCTCGATTATCTCGGCTATGGCAGAAACCTGAGAAATATTTATGCATTGGAAGAAGGGGAGCTGTGATTATTGTATTAATATGCTAACGCTATGATGAGGTTTTAGTAAGTAATAAGGATTTTCTTGTAATATGCATCAGATGAAAAGTATTGTTTTGTAGCAGATTTAATTGAATTTTATGAATTTAAATAAGTTAAATTTATAAGTATTATGTTAAACATTGTATTATTTGGCCCTCCGGGGGCAGGGAAAGGAACGCAGGCTGCGAAGATTATTGAAAAGTACGGGTTGGTACACTTGTCAACCGGTGATATTTTACGTGCAGAGCTTGCCGCACAATCAAAGCTGGGTCTCGAAGCCCGGAAATATATGGACAAAGGGGAGCTTGTACCTGATTCAGTGGTTATTGGCATGATTGAATCGAAACTTGATCAGAACCCTGAAGCCAAAGGCTTTATTTTTGATGGATTTCCCCGTACCACGGCCCAGGCTAAGGCTCTGGATGAACTGCTCAGCAGAAAAAAAACAACCATAAATTTAATGCTGGCGCTTGAGGTTGAAAAAGACGAGCTGGTACGCCGGCTGCAGGGCAGGGGAAAGATCTCAGGCAGGACTGATGATCAGGATATCAACATAATCGAAAACCGTATTCATGTTTATAACCGTGAAACAGCGCCTGTAATTGATTACTATAATAATCAGGGCAAATTCAGGGCTGTTCAGGGGATGGGCAGCATTGAGGAAATCTTTGGCCGTCTGTGCGATGCAATCGACCGGATGAAAAACTGATTAATGGCTGAATCGAATTTTGTTGATTACATTAAAATCTATTGCCGGTCGGGCAGGGGAGGCAGAGGGTCGGCACACCTGCGAAGAGAAAAATACGTGCCCAAAGGCGGTCCTGACGGCGGAGATGGCGGCCGCGGAGGAAATGTAATTCTTCGCGGCAATAGTCATTTATGGACTCTGTTGCACCTGCGCTATCACAAACACGTTTTTGCAGGTAATGGTGAAGATGGAATGAAGGCAAATAAAACCGGAGCCGACGGAAAAGATATAGTCATTGAGGTGCCTTTGGGAACTGTAGCCCGTGAAGCTGAAACCAACCGTTTCCTGTGCGAAATAACAAAAGATGGCGAAGAATGCATTCTGGTTAAAGGTGGAAGAGGAGGACTGGGTAATACTCATTTCAAATCACCCACCAATCAGACCCCCCGCTATGCTCAGCCAGGCGAGCCGGGAACAGAAGGCTGGTATGCTCTTGAACTTAAAATTCTGGCCGATGTAGGCCTTGTTGGATTTCCAAATGCAGGAAAATCAACCTTGCTGGCAACTGTTTCAGCAGCTAAACCCAAAATAGCTGATTATCCTTTTACAACTCTGACTCCAAACCTTGGAATTGTAAGTTACCGCGATAACAAATCATTTGTGATGGCTGACATACCAGGCATTATCGAAGGAGCGCATGAAGGAAAAGGTCTGGGATTACGCTTTTTACGCCATATAGAGCGTAATTCGGTATTGCTTTTTATGATTCCGTTTGACAGTGAGGATATTAATAAAGAATATTCTATACTGCTGAACGAACTGAAACTGTATAACCCTGAATTAATACATAAGAGAAGGGTACTTGCTGTTACGCAATGCGATTTAACCAGTGATACGGAAATGAAACAACTTGAAAAACAACTCCCGCCTATCCCCTTTGTGTTTATTTCATCACACACAAAATATAACCTTCAAAGGCTTAAAGACATATTATGGTCAGAATTAAATGCATAGAATAATGCTGGATTATCTTGTTAAACTCGATAAAGAATTGTTCGCATATTTGAATGGACATCATTCAGGATTTTTTGATATAATTATGAAATTTTGCAGCGGAAAATCCGAATGGATTCCTTTATATGTGTTAATCCTGGTATGGGTTATATACAAATTTCGATGGAAGTCAGTTCTTATTGTTGTAAGCATTGCCTTACTTATTTTACTAAGCGACCAGATAGCAGTGCAGGTAAAACTGGCTGTTGAGCGCCTCAGGCCTTGTAAGGAGCCCGATATCAGATTATGGGTGCACATGGTTGACGACCATTGCGGAGGTAGGTATGGATTTGTTTCAAATCATGCAGCCAATTCATTTGCTATGGCGGTTTTTACTTCTCTTTTATTTAAAAACCGTTATTATACATGGTTTATTATTCTATGGGCATCAGTTGTTTCCTATAGCCGTATTTACCTTGGTGTGCATTATCCGGGCGACATATTAGGGGGGGTACTGTTAGGTGTTTTGCTAGCTGTTGCCGTGTATCGTATTTTCTGTTATGCTGAAAAAATATTTTATAAAGGCAATAGCAAGTCAGAGAAGACATAAATACTGTTTTTCACTTGTTCTATTGTAACCAAAATATGGTAGCTATGTATATTTATTTCATTAAACAACAATGCCATGACAATTAAATCATTCACCCTATTAAGAGGAATATTCTTATTACTATTTGTTCAAATAATTGAAAACCTCTCGGGACAAACAACCTATTATGTTTCAAATGCCGGTGATGACGATGCAGATGGTACTACTCCAGAAACTGCATGGGCCACTATTTCAAAAGTTAATGCAGTAACAATTTTGCCTGGAGATTCAGTTTTATTTCAGGCTGGTGGCGTATGGCGCGAGGAACTTCAGTTAATGCCCGGATCAAGCGGCGTTGGGAAACGAGTATTTTACGGGCGATATGGGACGGGCGATAATCCTAAGATACTAGGGTCGGTTAAAGCAACTAATTGGACAACAACTGCTTATGCTAATATTTGGCAATCATCTATTGCAGTTTCAAATCCAAGAACCGGAGGATGGGGCTATCCGGGAGAAATTTTCTTTGTCACCAATGATTCTACAACATGGGGCGATTATCAGGATTATTCCTCTAATTTCTCGAATTTGAATTCCGAATTTGACTGGACATGGAATAACAACAAATTATACGTATATTCCATGTCTGATCCTGATACCCGATATGATGCAGTTGAGGCATCACAAAATGATTTATGTGTTGGCTATTTAAATGATCAGTCAAGTTACATCGAGTTTAACGGTATTGATTTGCATTATGCAAAAAGGGCTGCATACGGATTTATGAGTTACCCGCAAGCCGACAATCAAACGGACGTGACTATTCGGAATTGCAACATTGGATACATTGGTGAGAAAGGAGGAGCAGCCGCCTATGGTATCGAGGCTTTTCATTCAAATTTTTTGGTAGAAAATTGTACGATAACTGACTGTGGTCGCAGGGGCATCTCATTTAATTTGTATGAGGCTACCGTTGACCCTGCACTTACTTTGAACAATATTATTATTCGTAATAACGTGTTTAAAAGAGGCTACCATACCACATCGCTGGATATGGCTACCGATGCTCACGAACCGGGACACAGTATTGAAAATGTATACTACTATAATAACCTTGTAGATGACCATGAGATACAAATGACAGGAGAAGATGCCGGTTCAAACCAGGTTTATTTTCAACCTTATGACAGTTATTTTAATAACATTTATATAGTTAATAATGTGTTTATTGCCGCCACTATGAGGAACGTATTAATAACTGGCGGCGATCATGTTTACATTTATAACAACACGTTATTTAGCCATAATCATAATATTACAACATCTCCATATGGTAATCTGAGCGTTGTAAGGGATGTAACGGCATATATCAATAACAATATCCTGTACGATGATCTCCCGGCAAATACGGCCATTGATAACTGGTGTATACTGTCTGATACTCCCGACGGCGACCCGGTTACATTCCAGAGTCTTGATTATAACCTTTATTATCATTTAGTGCAGAATGATGGCGATCGAGGAATTTTGGGCGGAAATGATTGGGGATACTATCAGATGAGTGATTGGGCCACTTTTAGATCAGATCACCCGGCATTTGAAGCGCATAGCCCGGCTCCCGCAGAACCTTATTTCACCGATAAAAATACTTATAATCTGACATTAACTGACACTTCTCCTGCCCGGAATACAGGGATTGTATTGCCTTACATTATTGTCACCGATGCTCATGGAAGAAAAGATACTATTAATAAGTATGATTTTAATGGCAACTTAAGAAGCAGAACAAATCCAAGCATAGGCGCTTTCGAATATTATGAGCCCGATCCCACAGCCACCGATATTTTATCATTCTCAATTCCGCAAGAAACTGGCCAAGCTGTTATTAACTATACAAATCATACCGTAACTATAGAAGTAGCTCACGGAACCAGTTTAATCAGTTTAACACCAAACATTGAAGTCAGCCAGGGTGCTACCATTAATCCGGCATCAGGAGTTACTGTGAATTTTACCAGCCCGGTGAATTACACTGTTACAGCCCAGGATGGTTCAACACAACAGGTTTGGGTAATAACAGTAACTGTGGCAACGGCAAATGTTATTGTTGATGGTGAAACTAATAGGTATGGGATTTATCCAAATCCTGCAACAGATCAGCTTTATATTAGAAATAATGTTCCTGTTAATACCCGAGTAATGATTTATAACTTGCAAGGTAAGCAGGTATTGACAGAGCAAGTCAATACAAATTCAATTAATATTTCACAAATTGAAAAAGGCCTTTATTTTATAAAGATTGAATATCCTGAAAAAATTGAGGTTTATAAATTGATAAAAGAATAAAACCAGATTCTTCCTCATCTTCTCTTAAATAACATCGGCTGAAATGATTGTTTAGCTTTTTTATTATTTTTTGGTACCTGAAAATTACAATTGTCATAACTAATCAAAGGCAAAACATATTTTAAAAAACAAAATAAATTGATGTAGTTTTCGTTAGTATAATTAATGATTATCATTTTTTATTGTTAAGCCAATTATGATGACCAAACTACAACTATTAAAAAGTCAGCTTGTTATATCTTTTATATTTATTGCGGGAATGCTTTTTTGTGTTAATGCCCAGTCTGATCAGCTTTCTATTGATAAGGGAACTATTGAGAATCGTTTTAATTATGTGATGCAAAAGTCAGAAGACATGGACGATTCCAAACTGGTTAAGAAATGGATGCTTTACCGGCTTAAAAGTTATGTGCTTGATTCACTTAAAAATGCACGTCATGAAATATTAACTGCAAAAAAACTTCTGGCAGTTAGGGATGCAAAGATTGATTCACTCGGGAATATTATCAATACTAAAGATGAAAGTCTTTCAACAATTAAAAAAGAAAAGAACAGTATTGAACTGATGGGCATGAGCATGAGTAAATACCTGTATAACACCATCATGTGGTCAGTAATTGCTGTTCTTGCATTTATGCTGTTCGTATTTATTTTTCTTTTCAGGCACAGTAATGCTGTTACAGTAAAGAACAGAAATGCACTTGAGGAATTAAGGGAAGAATATGAAAGTTACCGCAAACGGGCCCTTGAAAGGGAACAAAAGATAGTAAGAGAAATGTATGATGAAATTCTTAAGCTTAAAAATAAAAACAAATAAAATCAATTAAATATTCATAACATATTGTAATAAAACAGATCTCATTTCTTCTGCTTTTAACGGGCGTAATGAATACCAACGGTTAAGCAGGTTATTGCTGATGAGCGATAATTTATGCTTCTTTCCAATTTCATAACTTATTCTTCCGTCCATGATAATGTTGCCATTATTGTGGTTGTGGAAATAATTCATATACCTTACAGGTTGTAAGGTCCCGCCAGTATTTACAGTCACCTTTTCAAAATCTTCAATGGCTTTATCCAGATTTTTAATTTTGCTGAAATATTTTATGCTGTAACCGATAGTCAGATTTCTTAAATAAAATTCAAGGTCGGCCTTAAACGTATGTAAGAATCTGTATTTCAGAATATTGCCAGCAGGATTTACACTGGTACTTCTGAAACTGAAACTGGTCCTTGTCTGTGGATTATAATCCTTGGCAAATATAAGGTCAGGTTCAAGCGTCCGGGGTAAAATATAGCTGTAACCGGCCATCATCCTGACCCCTGTTTTTTCGCCAAATTTTGCCGATCCGTTTTGCGAAATATCAATACCGGTAACCCTTGAACGGCCGGTATTCAGGAACTTAAAACCAGCATAAGCAAAAGTATAAGTTGAGTCCCAGAAACCAAAAAGATATTCAATGGTATTATTATATTCCTGAATAAACCCAGCTATGTCGAGATAACCATAATAGTTTTTAAATTTAAATCCCTGTTTAATTCCTATCTCAGTATTCCAGCTGCTTTCGGGCTTGAGGCCGGGGTTGTCAAAAACGGCAAAACTACCGGCTGAGGTTTTAATGTAGCGCTCGGTTATAGTTGGAAAACGGAAGCCCTGGCCATAAGAAAGCCGAAGGAAAGTACCCGGATACAATTTGAAATTAATTCCTGCCCTGACAATTGGTTTCAATGCAGTTATTGTATCATTCATCTGGAAGTATTCTCCTCTTACACCTATGGATGTATTGATGACTTCTTTAAATTTGTTTTCAATCTGAGTATATGCTGAAACATTAAGTTGCTTATTGTATGCCGAGCCTGATGCTTTGTACATATCAGAATTAACGTATGACTGCAAAACAGAAATACCGCCTACAAGCTCAAATCCTTTAATAAAATCATACGTGCGTTTAAACTGGTAGTCGCCAAAAAGCATAGTGTTCAGCACCGACTGGTTATTGGTCATTTCAGAATTGTTGTAAAGTATTCTTCCCTTAATACTATGTTTGGTTCCTTCGCCTGAATAAATGTTGATAAACGGGTCGAGGTAAAAAACAGTCTGATCCTGAAGATAAACTGCACCGGGATATGAGCGGTAAAACCCTGAAGAGTCATCGAGCCACACAAGTATCATATTGGTGGAATGAAACATGAAATTGCCGTTTATTCCGAAATTCAATCCCTGATGTTTTTTTGAATGTTTTTTAACACTGAAATTAAATCTGTATTTTTCGCTTCTCATTTGCCTGTCGGAAAAATCTGAAATGGTGTCGTTTACCAGGGGGCCGGGCTTCGGTGCACCGATATAGCCGTGGTCAAAATCAACATTTCCGCCCAATACCAGGTCAACTGATTTATATTGTTTTGAATGCAGGAAGCTTATGCCGCCAATATACGGATAATCATCCCACCATTTCATTGATTTATCAGACGGTGTTGAATACAGGCCCGAATAGGCGGTAACTTTTGTAAGCGGTTTTTTATTGGGTGAGGCAGTCATAATATGAATGGCACCGCTCAGTGCTGACGTGCCTGATAATACGCTTGATGCACCCTTGATAATTTCAATGTGTTCAATATTTTCAACCGGAATAAGGTCCCAGTATGGCCGGCCGGCATCGCCGGAAATCATGGGCATATCATCAATAAGTATGGCTACCTTACTGCCGACACCAAAGGTAAAACCACTGCCCCCTCGAATCTGTGGCTCGTTATCCAGTATATTAAGGCCGGGTGCATAGTCAAGAACGCTTTCAACACTACGAATGTTTTTGTTTTCAATAAGCCGCGGTTTAATTACTTCAACTGAGACAGTGATATCTTCAATGCGCTTGTCAAATTTGCCCACCTTTATTTCCACTTCTTCAAGTTCTTTCCAGACAGGGAACAACAGTATTTGCTTTTCCAATATTTCG
>JAJUGM010000118.1 GCA_029268165.1 Bacteroidota bacterium | reverse complement strand
GAGATAATCAGCCGAATGCCCGATGCCGGCATTTTATTTGTTGGCGCTGAAGGCCGCATGGAAATGGAAAAAGTGCCTCAGGCCGGATTTAATATTACCGGCCTGCCCGTTGAAGGCCTGCACCGGCGGCTTACATTTAAAAATCTGCATGTTATTATTAAATTTTTAAAAAGCCTGAAAAAAGCAAAGAGAATAATTCAGTCATTTAAACCCGATGTCGTTGTTGGTGTCGGCGGTTATGCCAGCGGACCTGTGGTGCGGATGGCATCAAAACTCAAAATACCCGTGCTCATTCAGGAACAGAATTCCTATGCAGGCATAACCAACAGGCTGCTGGCACGCAGGGCCAATACAATTTGCGTTGCTTATGAAGGCATGGAAAAGTATTTTCCTGCCCATAAAATCGTTATCACCGGTAATCCTATCAGAGAAGAAGTAACAAAAATTGAAAATAAAAAACAGGAAGCATTATCCTATTTTGGCATCTCAGGAGATAAACCGGTTGTTTTGGTATTAGGCGGAAGCCTTGGTGCAAAAACCATTAATGAAAGCATGATGCGCAATATAAGCCTTATTGAAAACGAAACCATACAATGGATTTGGCAAACAGGAGGCCTTTATTTTAATGACATTAAACAAAAAATCGGACAAAAAATTTTACACAACCTTTTATATGTTGACTTTATCAACCGGATGGACCTTGCCTACGCCATAGCCGATGTTATTGTTTCACGCGCAGGGGCATGCACCATTTCCGAACTGTGTATAGTGGGCAAACCCGTAATTCTCGTGCCCTCTCCGAATGTGGCTGAAGATCACCAGACAAAAAATGCCATGACACTGGTTAATAAAAATGCAGCTCTTATGATTCGTGATAATGAGGCCATCAATAAACTCGTCCCTGCAGCTGTTGAACTTGTAAAAACAAAAGAATTAAGCATTTCACTTGGCACTAATTGCCGCAATATGGCACTAAGAAGTGCCACATCAAAAATTGTTGATGAGATTTTTAAGTTAATACCTCAACGATGACCGGTTTAAACTCCATAGAACGTGTTTATTTTCTGGGCGCCGGAGGCATAGGGATGAGCGCCCTGGCAAGGTACTTCAATGCACTGGGGAAACAAGCGGCAGGTTATGACAGAACACCCTCGGCTTTGACTGACCAGTTGCAGAAGGAAGGAATCGAAATACACTTTGACAGCTCGGCTAATAACATCCCTGCTGCATTTCGTAAAAAGGAAGGCACACTGATTATTTTCACTCCGGCCCTTCCTGCTGATGATGAAGAGCTTACCTACTTCAGAAAGTATGGTTTTAATATACTCAAACGCGCGGAAGTGCTCGGACTGATAACCCGCAACAAAAAAACAATTGCTGTTGCAGGTACGCACGGCAAAACTACCATATCAACAATGATTGCATGGATACTGAAACACACCGGTGAATCATGCAACGCTTTTCTCGGAGGCATATCAAAAAATTTCAACAGTAACCTTGTGTTAAACACTCAAAGCGGACGTATTGTTGTTGAAGCAGATGAATACGACCGGTCATTTCTGCACCTGTATCCGTTTGCTGCAGTCGTTACAGCTATGGATGCTGACCATCTTGATATTTATGGAAATTTAAGCGAACTGCATAAGGCATTTAATGAATTTACTTCACAAATTGATCCCACAGGATTTCTTGTATATAAAAAAGGATTACCTGTTAATAAATCTAAAATTAAGTGTAAATGTTACACTTATTCAGTAAATGAAAAGGCAGATTTTTACGCCAGTAATGTGAGAATAGAAAATGCATCATATATTTTTGATATTCATACTCCAGCAGGTGTTATTCCATCAGTGTCCATTATCCACCCCGGCATGATGAACGTAGAAAATTCCGTAGCTGCTGCTGCAGTGGCCAGATTGCTGGGATGCAGCGACAATGAAATAAAAACACCGTTATCACAGTTTTCAGGTAATCAGCGCCGGTTTGACTATATAATCAAAACGGACAAACTGGTTTTTATTGATGACTATGCGCATCATCCGAAAGAAATTGAAGCTACCATTCTGTCAATTAAAGAACTTTACCGCCAAAGGCGAATAACAGGCGTTTTTCAGCCTCACCTTTATTCGCGCACCAGAGACCTTGCCGGTGAATTTGCCAAAAGCCTCAGTATGCTTGACGAGCTTATTCTGCTCGACATATATCCGGCACGTGAAAAGCCCATTAAAAATGTTACTTCCGAATTAATTTTCAGACAGGTAGCTTTAAAAGACAAAATCATGTGCCGCAAGGAAGAACTTTTGGAAGTGATTAAAAATAAACAAATTGAACTACTCGTAACCATGGGTGCCGGCGACATCGACCAGCTGGTGGAACCTATTAAAAGACATTTTCAGAAAATATTAAAATAATGAGAATAGCCCGAATCTGCATATTATGGTTACTAATAATTGTGTATCTCATCGTTGTGTCAGGCTTTATGTCGGAAAAACAAGCCGGCCAGATAATCAACACTATAGATATTAACATTGCTGATGGTGAAAAAACACATTTTATTGATAAAGATGAGATAAAAGAAATGCTTTACGAAAGCCGTATCAATATTCTTGGCGAAAGAGTTGCAAACATCAGGCTTACAAAAATAGAAGAAAATCTGAAACAGCATCAGATTATCAAAATGGCCGAAGTATATATCACAGAAAAAGGAATATTACACGTTGATATCAGGCAACGTAATCCTTTTGTAAGGATTTTTAACAACTATGGCCAAAGCTATTATCTTGATGAAGACGGAAATATATTACCGGTAGTACAGGCGTTCAGCCCTCATGTATTGGTTATAAACGGCAATATTGCCGAACCTTTTAATCCAATGAAAATAAAAAATATAAACAATGTAAGGTTTGATTCGCTCAGCAGGCGGCAACGTTGCATTTACGATATTTTCAAAATGGCTGCATTTATCAATAAGGATGAATTCTGGAAGTCACAGATAGTGCAGGTATATGTAAATCAGACGGGCGAATTCGAGCTTATTCCGCGTGTGGGGTCGCATATAATTGATTTCGGACAGATTGACCAGATGGAGGAAAAATTTTATAAACTAAAACTGCTATACCTACAGGGTTTTAATCAACTTGGATGGAATATCTATTCAAGGGTTAACCTTAAATATGAAAATCAGATAGTATGTATTAAAAATTAACAAATATGAAATACAAGAATAACATCCTTGCAGCGATTGACATTGGTACCACAAAGATTGTGACTATTATCGGCTATATCAACGAGAATAACAGGCTCGATGTTATAGGGATGGCCAAGTGTCCGTCAAAAGGGATCAGAAGAGGAGTAATTCTTAATATAAATGAAGCTGTTGATGCCATAAAAACTACAGTTGATGAAGTGCAGAAACAGGCCGGATTCCAAATCAAACAGGCATTTGTTGGTATTGCTGGGCAGCACATTAAGAGCATCCGAAACAGAGGATATGTCAACCGTGATTCCTATGATACCGAAATTACCAAAGCTGACACCGAACGGTTACTTGCCGACATGTATAAGATTCCTATTGAACTGGGCGAAGAGATCATTCACGTCATACCGCAGAACTATATTGTTGACAGTGAAACCGGGGTAAAAAATCCGATTGGTATGTTCGGTAAACGGCTTGAAGCCAATTTTCATATTGTCATCGGAGAAATAGCTTCTGCCCGCAATATCGAACGTTGTGTTAACAGAGTGGGCATTAAGGTAAAACAGTTGATTCTTGAACCCCTTGCTTCATCAGAAGCGGTATTATCTGATGATGAAAAAGAAGCCGGAGTAGCTTTGATTGATATCGGAGGCGGAACTACCGATATTGCCGTATTCCATGATGATATCATCAGACACACAGCTGTAATTCCTTTCGGTGGTAATGTAATTACCAAGGATATTATGGAAGGATGCTCCATTCTGAGTAAATATGCTGAACAGTTAAAAATTCAATTCGGGTCGGCACTTGGTGACCTTGCCCAGGATGACAAGGTAGTAACCGTGCCGGGTATCAACGGACGTGAGCCCAAGGAAATATCATTCAAAAGTCTTGCTTATATTATCCAGTCACGCATGGAAGAAATCATAGATGCTGCACTCTTTGAAATTGAGAATTCAGGATGCATGGAAAAACTGAGCGCCGGAATTGTCATTACCGGTGGAGGCTCGTTGCTTCGCAATCTGCCCCAGCTGGTTAAATTCAGATCGGGCATGGATGTAAGAATAGGCTACCCGAATGAAAGGCTGGGCGAAGATAATACCAATGAAATCAATCATCCGATGTACAGCACCAGTATTGGACTTTTATTAAAAGGCCACAACCTGCTGCATGAAACTATTCCCATAGCAAAAAACAGAAATGACGAGGAATTGTCAGACTTTGTGGGTAACCCGGTTAAAAACGAACCTGAAGAATCACATAAAAATGAGTGGGTATATCAGTCTGACAAACACGACGACGAAGATGATCCAAAAAAAGGAGTAAGCAACTTTATCAAAAACATCAAAAACAGCATCAGCGGATTTTTTGATGTACGAGACTCTGAAATGTAATTACTATACTCAGTCAACGAATTGTATAACTTTTGGCAAACCGTAATAAAAAGAAAAAGGATATGGATG
Source organism: Bacteroidota bacterium (assembly GCA_029268165.1). Lineage (GTDB taxonomy): Bacteria > Bacteroidota > Bacteroidia > Bacteroidales > UBA10428 > UBA5072. The sequence continues at coordinate 4,406 of JAJUGM010000118.1, read as the reverse complement.
ACCTGATAAATTTCGACCTTCCGGTAAACCGCTCGTCAATTATAAAAGTAATTGGCATAGGCGGCGGTGGAAGCAACGCAGTAAATCACATGTTCAGGCTTGGGATTAAAGATGTGAATTTCGTTGTTTGTAACACCGATGCTCAGGCTCTGGCCAACAGTCCTGTACCTGTAAAAATTCAACTTGGTGCCTCGCTTACCGAAGGCCGCGGTGCAGGAAATAAACCTGAGATTGGCAAACAGGCTGCAATTGAAAGCCTTGATGAAATTAAGGAAATACTTTCGGGGAATACCCGTATGGCATTTATTACAGCAGGCATGGGCGGGGGCACAGGAACAGGCGCAGCACCCGTTATTGCCAAAACATCGAAAGAACTTGGAGTTCTTACTGTAGGTATCGTAACAATTCCTTTCAAAAATGAAGGCCCCAGACGCATTAGTCAGGCCCTCGACGGTATTGCCGAAATTGAAAAATATGTTGATTCACTTCTGGTTATTAATAATGAAAAAATACGTGAGATATACGGCGATCTGCGTGTTTCCGAAGCCTTTTCCAAAGCTGATGACGTGCTGGCAATTGCCGCCAAAGGCATAGCTGAAATTATTACCGTGCCCGGTTTTATTAACGTTGACTTCGCTGACGTGCATACAGTAATGTCAAACAGCGGTGTTGCAATTATGGGCTCAGCTACGGCCGAAGGCGAAAACCGTGCCATCAGGGCTATCCAGGATGCACTAACCTCACCCCTGCTTAATGACAATGACATCAAAGGCGCGCGTAACGTGTTGTTAAACATTTCTTCAGGAACTGAAGAAGTTACTATGGACGAAATAGGCCAGATTCTCGATTACGTCCAGGAACGATCAGGTGTCAATGCCGACCTGATATGGGGTAACGGGATAGATACATCACTTGGCAAAAAAATCAGTGTTACGGTAATCGCAACCGGATTCGCAACCAGCAGTATACCCGAACTTTATGCCAGAAAACGCCAGATAGATATTATTCCGCTGCCTGACTATAATGCCGTCAAAGCTACCGGAGAATCTGTCTTTGAGGTAAAAGACAAACCAACAAAAGATTATACCGGATCACAGCAAACTATAGAATTTGACCTCACTTCATCAAAAGATTGGTTCAGCAAAGTAAATACTCCGGTTGATATTAAAAAAGCATCACAACGCGTTAACACAATTAAGAAAACACAGCAACGGATAAAAGAACTGAATATTAATCAGGCAGATACAGATGACTACATTGACGAACTTGAAAATACGCCGGCCTATAAACGTAAGAAAGTAAAAATAGAACAGGTTAAACACTCTGACGAAGTTAAAGTTTCTCAGTATTCACTGGTTAATGACCAGGATCACCAGGTAAAACTTAGTAAGGATAACCCTTATTTACACGATGCCATTGATTAACTCATTATCATACAATTAATTAAAAAACATAAAAAATTCGTCAACGAAAAAACTTATTTTTTTTCTGTTCGTATATAAAATTTGCCTTAAAAAGGTATAATTTTTGTTTATTAACTGTAAAAAGTCTGTTTAATTAATTAAACAGAAAAAGCCTATAAAGATTATTTTAGTATTTTTGTGAACAATGAAGCAAACAGGTTTCGCTATATTAAAAATAAAGATAATGAATAAAATACTGGTTTTTATTGTGTTGGTTTTGACAGTAAATGATATTTCAGGGCAGAGCTCAGCAAGGAAACACATGCCGGTAGATACTATTTTCAAACTGAATGGTGTTGTTCTTCCTGTTAACGTTACCACCGTTACCCCCAACTACGTTAGTTTCAATGTTCCCGGTAAACCTGGCGAATACACAATAGAACGTAAGGAAGTGCATAAAATAATTTATAAATCAGGCAGAATCGACCTGCTTAACGACGCCGCCTTCACCGTGCTTGATGACAGCAACTGGGAAGCTGTATGGCTTACCGAAGATAAAAAAGATGTTGCCGAATTGTATAAACTCGGTGAAATTGAGGCACGGTCTCCTTCAAGTGCGCGCAGCCCTTCAGCAGCAAAAAAAGGCGCAATTATCAAACTTAAAAAGAGGGCGGCTAATATGAAAGGCACCATTGTGCTGGTAACACACAAACAAACTACCGGGGGCTATGGTGAATATCCCGGATATTATATAAGAGGCATTGTATATGGGCCCGAACCTCCTTATGAAGGCGCCGATACTTCAAAAAACACAAAAGAAGAATAGCATATTATATTATATAAGGTTCAGTACTAAACCATGCAATGATTCATTAGAATAAATACCTGAAAGACTGCATTTTTTTATTGCATGTAACATATCAGCATAATAATGCCTGCATCCTGTAAGAACTTCCGTTAATATCCCGGAAAAGTCATCATTAGCAGCGAATTTTATATCTAAAGTGGTTATAATACCTTTTTTACATGCTAATTCAGCATATACATTGTAACCGTCCCAAATGAAAGTATTTGCAAATCTGTAATCAGGTGAATAGCCATAAATCCAGTCCCAACTGCTGTATCTCTCTGATGATAGCAGTTCAATTTTTTTTACTTCTTCCGTACTGAAATAATTGATTTCGCCACTATACTGATTTATTATATAATTCATTAACCATGTTGAAAATTCATTCACTGATACTGTTGCCGGCATAAAACCGGCAACATTTGTTACATCGGTAGGATTTGACTTTACAGCCTTGCTTTCATACCGGCCGGGCACCACCGCAAGTGAGCGATGAAGGCATTCAAGATCAGTACTGAAAAGCAATGTGCCATGGTGTAAAACACGGTTTTTATAAATATGTTCTGCATTTCCCGATATTTTAAGGCCGTTGGCCAGAATTTCATTTTTTTCGCCCAGACAGGCATTAATGCCGTTTCGTTTCAGAAAATCAATCACAGGTTCAGTATATCGCCTGAAGTCAATTAATTTACCGCTTTGTCCGCTGGCAATAAAAGTGAAATTAATATTGCCTTCATCATGATATACAGTTCCCCCTCCCGACAGCCGTCGGGCAACAATGATCTTTTTTTCAAGTATATATCTGAGATTTATCTCTGCAAGAGTATTCTGGTGTTTCCCGACAATAACAGCCGGATGGGATATCCATAACATGAATACATTGCCGCTGTATTCTTTTAAAAGATATTCCTCAGCAGCCAGGTTAAAATAAGGGTTATAAGATTGACTAAAAATACAACGCATAGAACGCAAATATAATGATAATCAATAAATAACATACATGTTAATTCTTTGTTATTACCTGATTTTAAAAGGTTCGTGTTTTTTTGTATTTTAAGCAAAAAAAACTATAATACTGTTGTTGTGTTTTCAATTGATAAAAGCTTGAAATCATGTCTTCTAAAATATTAACAATATCATGCTATGGAAAATCTTGTTGAACGGTTTATTCGCTATGCAAAAATAAATACGCAATCGGATGAAAATTCAAAAACTTCTCCGAGCACTGAGTCACAGCTTGAATTTGCCAGGCAACTGGCTGATGAGCTTCAGAAAACAGGGCTTGATGATATCACACTGGATGAGAACGGATACCTGATGGCTACTTTACCTGCCAATACACCAAAAGATATACCCGTCATCGGTTTCATTGCCCACCTTGACACATCGCCTGACATAAAAACTACGGCAATAAATCCGCAAATTATTGAACAATACTATGGCAAAAATATTGTGCTGAATGCCAAGCACAACATAGTATTATCGCCAGTTGAATTTCCGGTATTGAATCATTATATCGGCCAGCCATTAATAGTTACTGACGGCCTTTCGCATCTGGGCGCCGATGATAAGGCAGGTATTGCCGAAATAGTAACTGCAATGGAATATCTGGTTCAGCATCCCGAGATAAAACATGGACCTGTGCGTATTGCCTTCACACCCGATGAGGAAATTGGACGTGGCACTGATAAATTCAATGTTAAAAAATTCAATGCAGCTTTTGCTTATACTATTGATGGCGGAGGAATAGGTGAAATAGAATATGAGAATTTCAATGCAGCCAAGGCCAAAATTACTATTCAGGGGCAAAATGTGCATCCCGGTTCGGCTAAAAACAAAATGAAAAATTCAATGCTTATTGCCATGGAACTGAACGGCATGTTGCCTGCTTATGAAATACCCGAACATACCGAAAATTATGAAGGATTTTATCACCTTACAGAAATAAACGGCAGTGTTGAAAATACAAACATGAATTATATAATCCGCGACCATGACAAAGAACGGTTTGAACGTAAAAAAGAGCTGCTTATCAAGATTGTTGACCATCTGAACCTGAAATATGGTCCGCGTACCGTGAAAATTATTATGGTCGATCAGTATTATAACATGAAAGAAAAGATTGAACCCGTTTTTTCAATTGTTGAACTGGCCAT
>JAJUGM010000117.1 GCA_029268165.1 Bacteroidota bacterium | reverse complement strand
TTTATGGCTGTCTTCAAACATAACGGTAAAAGGAAAATATCTGAAAATTCCTTCGGGCAGATGGCTGTCAAAATCGTTGGTTTGCGGATTATAGCGTTTAATATCAAGACCGATCAGAAAAAAAACCGAACCGTCGGAAGCTACAAAACTGTTGAAAACCCTGTCTCCTAACTTTTTGCCTTTCAGAAAATGTTCATATTTGAGTTCTGATATAGGGGCTTGCGGATTTTTAACCCTAAGGGCACCGTTTGATTCAGTAGTAATCCATAATTGATTTTCATGGTCTTCAATAATGGATGTGATATTGGAATTGATTAAAGAATCAGGGAATAAAAGCTTTTCGAACCTGTTGTTCTGGTATCGTGTTATACCGCCTTCTTCATGCCCCAGCCAGAGGTAGTTCCTTTTATCTTTGAAAAGCACTCTCACTCCCATAGGTGCCAGGCCGTCTTCTGCGGTAAACGTTTTAAATGATTTCCCGTCGAACTTTGTTAAACCGGTTTTTGTCCCAAGCCAGACAAACCGGTTTTCATCCTGTAATATAGAAAAGACCTTAGATTCAAGTCCGTCAGAAGCGCTATAGTTTTCAAAATAATAAGTTTGTGCCGGCCCCGGTATGTTAAATACCAGAAAGTTAATAAAAAATAAAAACAGCGCAATATAAATACGATAGCTGACTCCTGTTAATGAAGATGAATTATTAAGCGGCAGGTAATTCCAACTGGCCACGTCTGGTTACTTTTTGGAAATAAAAAAGAAAGTGCCGTTTTCGTCCGTAAGTCCGGTTATTTTGCCAAATTTGGGTTTTTGCTGATTATTCTGGGTTACAGCAAGGGTTACTTTTGAAACAATTAATTCTATTGGGATACAGGCATCGGGGTTGTTGGCCAGCGTGTTGGCAAAAGTACGGGTGAATTGTGAGTTATCCACAGCAAGTTCATATCCGGCTGAAGAAAAAACCTGGGATGATTTAAATTTTACGGCTTCCCAGTCGTTACATGTTCTTATTTTTGGGGTTTCACGCATAGCCTGATAAAAGGTAGGCCCCGATTCACAGGCATCTGTAACAACAAGCATGTGAACGACGTAATTACTGTATGATTGCAGGGAAGCTCTTAAGGCATTAAGGTTATAATAAGTGAATTCGTCATCACGTTTGGCATCAACGGGAATCCAGTAGCCGGTTTCGTTAATGAATTTACCATGGCCTGCATACCATATTAACAATGAATTAACGCGGTTGCTGCGAATGAGGTCTCTCAGCTCAATAGAAAAAAACCTTTCCATTTCCTTTTTGGTCATGTCCTGTTTATGGATAATTTTCTGGACGTCATATTTTGCAAGTGCTGAACGCATTAATGTAACGTCTTTCGATGGCCCGTCGAGGCTCGGAAAAGTTTCGTAGTTTGAATTCTCAACAAATATAACCCAGGTACGGCCCATAGGGTTAGCTTCAAGCAATGATATTCCTTCGCGGTTCAGTGTGAAGGTCTGTATGGTATCATTTCCGTATAAATCAGTAGCATGGACGGTAAATTTATTCTTATTGGCTATGCTGATAGTGGCTGAAAATTTCGGGTTCATTTCGTTAAGCATGAAACTTGCAGATACTCCATCAATTAAAATTGATTTTATCAGGCTTTCATCTGCAATGGCGCCTTCAATATATAGATTTGAATAGTCAGTGTCCAGATAAATTTCCCCGTCATCAGAAGCATAAGGGGCAATTATGGCAATTTTCGGCGGGTCAATCTCAGTACGCTCAATAGAAAACGTGATTTGTTGAATGTTGTTATAAACATCTTCGGCTATTACTGAAAATAAATCAAGGCCTGAGACATCAATATCAGCAAGAAACTCATAGGTATCGTTATTTTTTACAAAGCTGATGTCATGATCGTTGATTTTAAGGGAGATGATTTCGCTTTCGTCAGCAATTTTACCACGCAGTGATAGTTTGGTTTTATTTTTGGCAAGCTTAACCATATTTTCTTCTGAGGGTTGTGGGTCGAGCAGGGTAATCACCGGTTTATTGTTTTCGCGGTTGAGTTCGAACAACCTTTTTTTTGCCTCATCCAGGTGCTTACGGGCATACATATCGTATTCCGAAAGAGTTGTGAGCGTTGAATAGTCTTTAATTGCTGCTTTGTAATCGCCAATTTGTTCATAAGAAAAAGCCCTTTTGTAGTATGCCTCTGAATTTTTCGGGTCAAGCATAATAGCTTTGGTAAAATCACTGATTGCACTTTGATATTGTGTAAAGTCGTGATAATAAGTTCCGCGCAATATATATGCTGCGGGATCCTCGGGATTATTAAAAATAACTTTTGAAATATCATCAATAGCTTTAGGGTATTCTGTGAGTTTTACATACACCTGACTGCGTATCCTGTATGCATCTTTATTTCTAGCATCCATGGCTAACACTGAATTACAGTGTTCCATGGCCTGACTGAGTTTGTTCAGTTGCAGCCTCAGGTTTGCCAATGAAAGATAAGCCTTGATGAATTTGCGGTCTTTGCTGATGGCTTTTTCGTAATCTGTTTCAGCCTGATTGTAATTTTTCATTAGTTCGGAAACCTGTCCCCTGTGATACAGGTTTTCGGCATTTTCTTTAAGAGCAAGAGCTTTATTTATTGCTACGAGTGCATTGGAGTAATCTTCCTTACCTGTCAGGATTTGGCATTGCAAACGATATGCCTCTTCTGATTTCGAATTAATGCGTATGGCTTCTTTAACAAATTCAAGCGCCCTGTCGTAGCGTTTCAATAATAAATTAACAGCAGAAGCCTCGAGATATAATTCGTCTTTCTTTTTTTCAAAAATCAATGCCCGCTCATAATCTTCAACAGCTTTTTCATTTTCATTAATTGCCCTGTATGATTTTGCCCGTTCGATATATGCTTCGGTATAATCAGGATTAATCTCTATAGCTTTGGAAAACTGTATAATAGCATCCTGATAATTACGGGCTTCAACAAAAGTGAGGCCGGTTTTATAATATTGCTTTGCATTTTGTGCGTTAATTGTGGCAAAACATGCCAGAAAAAATGCCGATAGAAATATATAAGCCAGGTATCTCATCTTAAAAAGAATTTGATATTTACAACAGAAATAAATAAGTAATTCAAAATTACTAAAATATGTCTATACTGGAAATAATTATGTCTTATTATTTATACAAATAAGTAATCACATAAGTAACCTGGGTTCGTAACCGGAATCTCTGCAAGATGATTAGCTACAAACTGCGAGTGAATATAATTTTATTTTGCCCAGATATATCACTCGTTCACTTCATTACTGTTGTCAAACCCGGGCATAAAATTTTTTACATACTTACTTCAATTTAACTAAGACTAACTCAATCAAAAATCATCATGTTTAAGAGACCGTATAAATTTTTGTCAACCTTTGTGAATCTTTTCGTTTTAGAGCCTTTGAGGCATACAATCTTTAGCCACTAAGCCATTAAGGCATGAAGAAATCGCAAAGGAACAACTTCTATTTAATTTTATATTTTCAATCTAAATCGTAATTTAATTTTTTCACCCTGAACCTGAATCAAATAGTATTTGTTCTTTTATTTTTTATCTTCCGACCTTCAGGTCGGGGCTCACAGTTCGCAGCCTAACGTTCTTTGCCGGCAAGAATTATTCTGATGAATCCTTTTTTTCTTATCCCGATTATAAATATTTTTACGTTTTTAAAATAAATAGTGCCTTTTACCTGTTTAATAAACGAATAAATAATAAATAATTGCATTCTGGTGGTATCACGTAATTTAAAAATAGTTTTTAAGATTGTGCTACCTGCATTATTTTTTGCATTTACAACATGTAGCACGCAGAAAAATACAGCCCTGACCAGGGGTTATCATAACCTGACTGCAAAATATAATGTCCTTTTTAATGGTAAAGAAAGCTATTATAAGGGACTAAGAAATATGGAGGAAAATTATAAGGACAATTATACAGAGATTCTTCCGGTTTTTCAATATGGCGACCCCACAGTGGCAAAAGCAATAAGTGGCGATATGGACCGGACTATAAAGAAGTGCTCAAAATTAATCAGCCTTCATTCCATTACAGTGAAACCAAAGGTTAAAGACACCAAAACAATCAGTGACAGAAAACGTGAATATTTTAACAGGAAGGAATATAACCGTTATGTTGACGATGCTTACCTGCTGATGGGAAAGGCCCATTTTCACAAGCACGATTTTGGCCTTGCTGCAGAGACATTCAGAATACTGATAAATGATTTTAAAAATGACCCTGTAGTGCATGAAGCTCAGCTATGGCTTGCCAAAGTATATTTAGAAAACAGAGATTATAAAAACGCTGAGGAGCTTTTAAATTTGCTGCTATCAAAAGAAAAATTTCCAAGAAGACTAAAAGCCGAATTATATTTAACTTATGCTGATTTTTATTTAAGGCAGAATACCTATCAGCGTTCTGTTGATTATATTGAAAAAGCCTTGTCATTGAAGATGGCAAAGAAACAAAAAATGCGCTGTACTTATATTCTGGCTCAGTTATATGAAAGGACAGGTGACTTGAGTAAAGCTACCGATGCTTATAGCCGTGTTATAAAAATGAACCCTCCATACATCATGGCATTTAACGCACATATTAACCGTGCGCTTACTTTTCAGCAAGGATCGGGCAGGTCAGGTGAAATTGAAGCAGAACTGAATAAAATGCTTAAAGACGAAAAAAATGCCGATTATCTCGACCAGATATATTTTGCTCTTGGTAACCTGGCTTATAAAGAAGGAAATAAAGAAAAGGCTATTCAGCAATATAAGAAGTCAATCCAGCATAGCACCCAGAATACCGACCAGAAAGCAAGAACTTATTTCACCCTTGCCAACATTTTTTACGAGGAGCCTGATTATGTCAATGCCCAGGCTTATTATGACAGTACGGTTGCATTAATTGATCCTTCTTTTAAAAATTATGATGTTATTTATGCCAAATCATTAAACCTTACAAGACTTGTTGAGGAAATTAATACGTTTAAACTTGAAGACAGCGTGCAGAAATTGTCAAAACTAACTGAGCCTGAATTGCTTACTTTAATTGACAGAATCATTCAGAATGTAAGGCAGGAAGAAGAGCGTAAAAGGCAGGAAGAAACCGAACGGATGCTCAATGAGCAGTATGGAAGAGATATAGTTGACCAGAACTATCAGGCTTCATTAAACCCTGCAACAGGCGCCAAATGGTATTTTTATAATGATGCGGCTAAGAATATGGGCTATAAGGAGTTTAAAATGAAGTGGGGCAACCGTAAGCTTGAAGATCACTGGCAAAGGCAAAACAAAGCAGTGGCAATGTTTGCTTCCGGAAATGAAACAGATGAGGAACCTGCAAAAGAAACAATCAATGAACAAGAAGGGGATAATAAGAGCAGGGAATACTATTTGCGAAATATTCCTCGTAATGATTCGATGATGGAAATTTCCCATGCACGCCTTGAGAATGCTTTGCTTAATATGGGTTTTATTTACAAAAATGACCTGAAAGACTTTGCAAAAGCCAAAGAATCATTTAAGGAACTGCTCAAAAGATATCCTGGTTCCGATAACAGGTTAGTTGTGTATTACAATCTTTATTCTATAGCCAAAGATGAAAGCGATCAGGCTATGATGCAATTTTACAGGGATAAAATAATCACAGAATTTCCTGAAAGCACTTATGCAAGGATTATGACCAATCCGAACTATATTTGGGAAATCGAAGCCGAAGAAAAAAAGGCCGAGAAGGAATATGAAGAAGTGTATGCTTTATATAAAGCCGGACAATATGCACAGGTGATATTCCGGAGTGAAGAGGCAATAAAACGTTATCCTGGCAACAAATTACTACCACAGTTTGATTATTTACGTGTGCTTGCAATTGGCAAGACTTCTGATACAAAAGTTTTCAGGGATGGTTTAAATGAAATAATTGCCAGATATCCGAATTCGGAGGTATCTGAAGCTGCTAAAAATATCATAGCTTATATGAATAAGGAACATCCTGCATTACTTGAAGCAGAAGAAAAGACAATTGCTGAAAAACTATATCAGTTTTCTGAGAATTCCGAACACTTTGCTGCATTATTTGTAGATAAAAAATCAAATAACAATCAGCTTATTTTCAATATAATAAATTTCAATCTCGATAATTTCGATAAGGAAAGTCTTAAGATTGAAATGGTAGAGTTAAATACGCGCCAAAACCTGATGCTGATAAAGACATTCCCGGATAAGACAAAATCAATGCAATACATAACGGTATTTAAAGCTGATCCTAATGTGTTTAAGGATTATGACAATCCTTCGGTAGAAATATTTGTTATTTCTCAGGAGAATTTTAAAACACTTATGGATGACAAATCCCCTGACAGATACCTGAAATTTTACAGAGAACACTACAAATAAATTTCTGTATTATGAAGAAGATCAAAATTTTATGGGTGGATGATGAAATGGATCTGCTTAAGCCTCATATCATGTTTCTGCAGGAAAAGGGTTATGATATGGAGACTGCAACCAACGGGCAGGATGCTATTGAAATAGTTAAAAACCAGAACCTCGACCTCGTTTTTCTGGATGAGAATATGCCAGGGCTAAGCGGAATTGAAACGCTGGGGAGGATTAAAAGCATCAACTCCAATCTTCCTGTGGTTATGATAACCAAAAGTGAAGAGGAAAATATTATGGATGCCGCACTGGGCGCCAAAATTTCTGACTATTTGATTAAACCTGTAAATCCAAAACAAATATTACTTTCTATTAAAAAAAACCTTGATACAAAGAAACTTATTACCCGCGAGACAACATCAGCTTATCAGTCGGCATTCTCTGCCATAGGATTGAAAATCAATTCGGCCTCAACATTTGCCGACTGGGAAGAAATTTACAGAAATTTGGTTTACTGGGAGCTTGAGCTTGAATATTCAGATGACCAACCAATGCTTGAGGTATTAAAGATGCAAAAAATTGAAGCCCAGCTGGGTTTTGCAAAATTTATTAAAAATAATTATATAAGATGGTTCAAAGATAAAACAGGAAGCAAACCTCTTTTATCTCCGGGCTTATTTAAAGAAAAAATCTTCCCGCTGGTTGATAATAAAAAGAAAGTCTTTGTGATACTCATTGATAACTTGCGGCTCGACCAGTGGAAAGTAATAATGCCAATTATTAATGAGTATTTTACAATACTTGAAGACACCTTGTTTTGCAGTATTCTACCTACTGCAACTCAGTATGCACGGAATGCCATGTTTGCCGGCCTGATGCCAAAAGAAATACAGGAACTTAATCCTCATCTCTGGCTTAATGATGACGAAGAAGGTGCTAAAAATATGAGTGAAGAGGAATTACTGCAAAAGCACCTTAACCGGATGGGCAAAAAATACAGGTTTTGTTATGAAAAGATCATCCAGCAAAAGAGTGGCAAAAAGCTTATTGAAAATTTCAACAATCTGCTTAATTACGACCTGATTGTTGTGGTATATAATTTTATCGACCTGCTGTCACATGCCAATACCGAAATGAATATGATCAGGGAACTTGCCGGAAGTGATTCAGCATACCGTTCATTAATTCTCTCATGGTTTCAGCATTCACCCTTGCTTGATTTTTTCAGGCTGTTAGCTGAAAAAGACGTTATTGTTGTTGTTACCACCGACCACGGATCTGTTCGTGTGAATAATCCGGTTAAAGTTATAGGTGATAAGAAAACTTCAGTTAACCTGCGTTATAAAATGGGTAAAAATCTGAGTTATAATCCGAAAGAAGTTTTTGAAATAACTGATCCTCATGCAGCGCATCTCCCAAAAGCCGATGTCAGTTCTAAATATATCTTTTCGGTATCCCACGATTTCTTTGTATATCCCAATAATTATAATTACTATGTTAATTATTATAAAAACACTTATCAGCATGGAGGAGTATCTATGGAAGAAATGTTGGTACCTGTTTCTGTGCTGAGACCCAGATAGATTTCAATTGATCACTTATGCAGGTTATAAAAATTGATTCTTTATCAGGCCTTTCTTCAGCGGCAGATCATTTTCTGAAACTTACCCGGGGTTACAGAAAATTTGCTTTTACCGGTGAGCTGGGCAGCGGAAAAACTACTTTTATTCATGCCTTGTGCCGTCAGCTTGGCGTTAAGAACACTGTTACAAGCCCGACATTTGCTTTGGTTAATGAATATTATACAGTTAACGGGGAAACGGTTTATCATTTTGACTTTTACCGGATAAAAAATATAGAAGAAGTCTATGATATAGGTTATGAGGAATATTTTTACAGCGATGCATGGTGTTTTATTGAATGGGCGGAAAAGGTTGAGGAAATCCTGAGTGACGAATTCCTTAGGGTTCAGATAGAAGTTTCCAATGATTTAAGATTGGTTAATTTTCGCTAAGTCCGTGACTCTAATTCAGGGCAAGGTTATAAATACAGATTTCCTTTTTGCTGCAATTATATTTTTTATCCGGTGGCCTTTTCCTTCAGTATCTTCCACCAGTATGATTTCTCCGGCATTAAACTGTTTCTTTTCTCCGGATGAAGTTTCAATCTCAATTGCGCCATCTAAAAGAATAATAAACTGTCGCTGAGGTGCCGTATGAAATTCCCAGTCGTAATCGGCCATAACTTCCCGAAAAATAATACTTTTTACCGCAATTTCATTTGATAATAAACCAATTTTGCCTTTATCTGAAAGTGGTACGCTAAACTCACCAAACCGGCTGTCATTGTTGCTGTCGTTATATATCCTGGTAATAGTAAACATGTTCTATTGTTTGAAAATTAATTTGTTAACAGTTTGAATTTCATCTTGGTTAATGATATGCCCCATGTTCTCATAAACCTTAATTATGACATTGGCATTTAGCTCCTGCATAATATCTGAAGTTGCATAGATTCTATCAAGGGGAATATAAGGATCTTGATTTCCTGAACCGATAAATACAGGAGTACTTTGCAGGTTACCTTTATATTTCTTGTTAAAAATTCTGTCACCTATTAATCCTCCTGAAAATGCAATTATCCCCCCAAATTTTCTGGCATGTTGAGCTGAATATTCAAGTGCAAGACA
>JAJUGM010000116.1 GCA_029268165.1 Bacteroidota bacterium | reverse complement strand
AAGATATGGGCAGAAATTTGGGAACACAGTGATATTATTATTGAGGGAGATGATGAGGCTCAGCAAGGAATACGTTTTAATATATTTCAGCTGAATCAGACATACCGAGGCGATGACCCCCGGCTTAATATCGGGCCAAAAGGCTTTACAGGAGAAAAATATGGAGGTTCTACTTATTGGGATACCGAAGCATTTTGTATTCCGTTTTTCCTATGCACGGCACCGGCTTCTGTTACGCGGAATTTATTAATTTATCGTTACAGACATCTTGAAAAAGCAATAGAAAATGCCAGAAAACTTGGATTTACCAACGGGGCTGCCTTATATCCGATGGTCACCATGAACGGCGAAGAATGTCATAATGAATGGGAAATAACTTTTGAAGAGATTCATCGTAACGGAGCCATAGCCTTCGCTATATTTAATTATATCAGGCACACAGGCGACTATCAGTATCTTATCGATTACGGCCTTGAAGTGCTTATTGCCCTGAGCAGGTTTTGGAGCCAGCGGGTTAACTGGTCAGAGGAAAAAATGAAATATGTTATCCTGGGAGTTACCGGCCCTAATGAATACGAAAACAATGTGAATAATAACTGGTACACTAATACTGTTGCGGTTTGGACACTTGAATATACTATAGAATCAATTGATGTTGTTAAGAAATCGGATGCCGGGAAATATGAAAATATTGTAAAAAGGATAGCATTCAGAGAAACTCAGGAAACAGCCCGATGGAAAGATATCATCCATAAAATGTATTTTCCGTATTATGAACCCGAAGGCGTGTTTTTACAGCAAGACGGATATATGGACAAGGAACAGATGACAGTGAGTCAGCTTGATCCTGCACAGCGCCCATTAAATCAGAAATGGTCATGGGACAGGATATTGCGCTCGTGTTTTATAAAGCAGGCTGATGTGCTGCATGGCATTTATCTTTTTGAAGACCGGTATGATACCGATACTATTGAAAGAAATTTCACATTCTATGAATCACGCACCGTTCACGAGTCATCTCTTTCTCCCTGCATTCATGTTGTTCTGGCCGCAAGAATAAAAAAAATGGAGCTGGCATATAACCTCTACTTGCGCACATCACGGCTTGATCTTGATGACTATAACCATGAAGTACACGAAGGATTGCATATTACCTCAATGGCAGGTACTTATATGTCTGTTGTTGAAGGTTTTGCTGGGAAAAGAATAAAAAACGGCATATTGTCATTTTATCCACAAATACCTGCAAACTGGAACTTTTATTCTTTTAAGATTTTATACCGGGAATCGCAACTAAAAGTTGAAGTCAGCAAAAATGCAGTGGTGATAAGAAATGAAACCACAAATCCTGTTTCCTTAATTGTTTATGCGAAGGAATATCAGCTGAAAGGTTATTCACATATAGAAATTGTGAGAAATTCTTAATAACTTATATAAAAAACTTAACATGAATACTAACCTAAAAAATGTATCTATGAATATTGCAAATAAACCTTACAAAATAGTATTGTTGTTACTATTTTGTTTCCTGCAGGCAATTGCCTATCCGCAGGAAAAGACCATTACCGGAAAGGTTACATCATCAGGTGGTGAGGTACTTCCCGGTGCCAGCGTGGTTGTTAAAGGAACCACAACCGGAACAACAACCGATATTGACGGGAATTATTCTCTCAGAGTGCCTGATGACAATGCCATCCTGATATTTTCATTTGTTGGTTATGGCACTAAAGAGATTCCTGTTAGAGGAGCAGCAAGTATAAATGTTACCCTTGAGGAAGACTTGATGAAACTTGATGAAGTTGTTGTGGTTGGCTATGGTGTATCAAAGAAAAGCGACCTCACAGGCGCCATAAGCTCAATTAAAGAAGAAGATTTTAACAAGATCAGTGCTGCTACACCTGAACAGCTTATTCAGGGCCGTATCCCCGGAGTGCAGATTACACAGAATAACGGAGAGCCGGGTGCTGCTGCTCAGATCAGGATACGTGGCGCCAGCACCATTCGTTCAGGCCAGCAACCATTATATGTGATTGATGGGGTACCTCTGGATATGAGTTCTGCATCACCCGGAGGAGTTTCTGCTAACGGACTGGGAGGAGCTCCGGCAACTAACCCGCTTAACTTTTTAAATAGCAATGATATTGAAGCAATTGATGTGTTGAAAGATGCCTCTGCAACTGCTATTTATGGAGCAAGAGGTGCTAACGGAGTGGTACTGATTACCACTAAAAAAGGTAAAGAAGGAAAAGCATACCTTGAATATTCAACTTACCTGAATCTGTCAAAATTGCGCAAAAAACTTGATGTGCTTAGTGCCGACGAATGGCTGGCTGTCAGAACCAATACATTAAATTATGCACTGAATAACGAAAATCATTATGGTCATAAAACCGACTGGCAGGATGAGATATTCAGGTCTGCTTTAAGCCATTCACATAATATTGCATTATCCGGAGCTACTGAAAAAAATTCATACAGGGTATCATTTAATTATCTTGATCAGGAAGGAATTATCAAGAAATCATCACTGGAAAAATATGTTGGCAGAATAAATTTTACCCAGAAGGCATTAAAAGACTATTTGCTGGTGGATGTCAATCTGACTGCATCGCAGACATTAGAAAACAGAGTTCCGGTGGGAACAACAGGTTTTGAAGGCGACCTTTTACTTAATGCCCTCAAAACCAATCCTACCTGGCCTGCTTATGACTCAACCGGTACACCTTTTCAAACAAGTTCATCCGAAGAAAGAAATCCTGTTGCAATGCTTGAATATACCAACGATTTAACCAGAACTACACGTATTCTGGGAGGAACATCAGCTACCTTAAAATTTTTAAAATTCTTTTCCTACAAAATGAATTTAGGTATTGATTATACTAATGCAATAAGAAAAATATCACAGAGCCAGTTGCTTTCATATATGCGCTCAGAACAAGGCCGGGCTCAGATAAATACTAACGAATTTAAAAACCTGGTTATTGAGCATTTATTAATGTATAATTTTAGTATCGAAAACCATACACTAAACATAATGGCTGGTTATTCATACCAGAATATTGACAGGACAGGATATAATCAGCAGGCAGGATATTTTACCACCGATAAAATTGATTATGTATATCAGATGCAGGAAGGAGATCCTGCCTACAGGCAATTATATTCCTGGGCAAATACTCCTGAGGAATTACAATCTTTTTTTGGCAGAATAAATTATAACCTGAATGAAAAATATCTCTTAACAGCCACTTTCAGGCGTGATGGCTCCTCAAAATTCGGTTCCAATTCAAAATACGGTAATTTCCCTTCATTAGCTTTCGCATGGAGATTATCACAGGAAGATTTCATACAGAACCTGAATTTTTTCAGCAATCTTAAACTAAGAATAGGTTGGGGCAAAACAGGAAATTCTGAAATAGGTGCAGATAACTCAGTATTTTTATTGCGTCCCGACCCGGGTTCTACGGCTTTAATTAATAATATTCCTGTAACGGGTTTCAGAATTGATAAAACACCCCAATATAACTTACATTGGGAAACTACGACCTCAACTAATATCGGATTTGATATAGGTATTCTGAATGGAAGGCTTTCTGCTACAATTGATGTATTTAGTAAAAAGACAACTGATTTATTGCTTGAACAACCCACAAAACCATTATCTCCAACAAGTACCTTTATAACCAACCTTGATAAGGGTTATATACTGAATAACGGAATTGAAATTGGCATTGATGCCGTTGTAATCAAAACAAATAAATTTACCTGGAATATCAGCTATAATTTTACCTCTATTAATAACCGGGCTGAGGATATTCTGGATAATGATGCATCAATTATACCTACCGGAAGTATTCAGGGACAGGGATTAACAGGAGCTTATGCCCAGGCTTATGCCAATGGCAAACCCATGGCTTCATTTTATATGAACAAAGTTGATTCAATTGGTAGAAACGGACGTATATATTATTTGCCTAAGACCCGGGGAGGTGATTCTTTATTGTTTTTAGGCTCAGCGCTTCCTTCAAGCACATGGGGCATTAATAACACATTTCAGTATAGAAATTTCGATCTGAGTTTCTTTATAGATGCAGTTATTGGCAATAAAATTTTTAATAATACTGCACTGCTACTTGACAAATCAAACCTGAGGCAATCTAAAAATGCCCTTCGGGAATTCGTTGAAGACGATGCCAATTATACCAACTCCACAAGAGTATCTGACCGTTACCTTGAAGATGGTTCTTACCTGCGATTAAGCAGTGCCACCCTGGGTTACAATTTCAGGATTAAAAATTTTGACTGGTTTCAGAATGCAAGGGTTTACATATCAGGATCAAATTTATTGGTTCTTACCAATTATAGCGGTTATGATCCCGATGTTTCATCATCTGTTGACATGAACGGTGTACGTGCACTGGGTATTGATATCACCAATTATCCAAAAGCACGTACATTTATGTTTGGTTTCAATATAATTTTTTAAATATCTAAACCATGAAAAACAATAAAATAAAATATAGCCTGGCAATTCTTTTTGCGGTCAGTCTGATTTTTTCATCGTGTACTGACCTCGAAGAAATTCCGAGAGATAAAGTTACATCTGATGTGTTATTACAGGACCCTACTTTAGTACCCAATTTAATTGCTCCGGCATTGGGCCAGTTAAGAGGTCTTTGGCACAGGGAAACATTCTGGGGCATGCAGGAAGCTAATTCAGATGAGTTATGTTTTCCTACACGTGGCACTGACTGGCTTGATGGCGGTGTATGGCAGCAACAATGGCTCCACACATGGACAGTAAACCACAGAGATGTCATTCAGGTATGGAATATATTAAATGAAGGTATTGCTGCTGCTAATTTTGGCATATCTGTTCTGGGAACTGACGAGAATGTCCTGGACAAAATAAAAGAGTACAGGGCAATGTTAAGGTTTCTGAGAGATTTCTATATGTATTGTCTTATTGACTTGTATGGTGTTTCGCCATACAGAGATCCTTTCAGTACCGATTATACAGTTAATCCCGAATATCTTAACCGTAATGAGGCATTTTACTTCATTGTAAACGACCTGAAGGCGATAATTAATGATATGCCCGAAAAAAGCGTCGCTGATTATGGAGTTCCCAACCGCGATGCAGGTCTTATGTTTCTGGCCAAAATGTATCTTAATAAAGAAGTCTATGTAAAAGAAGCTGGATACGATTCATCACTTATTTACCTGAATCAGATCATTGATCCCGGTTACTATCAACTGGCTGATAATTATTTTGGTATGTTCGGTCCTGATAATCACCTGAATTATCGAACATCTGATGATGAAGCAATTTTTGTAGCAGTTCTTGATGATGGAGATAATTATGGGTTGGATGATCGTGTTATCTGGGTACAACATACTTTTCATTACAACCAGAAACTTATGGGCGACTTTGCATCTAACTGGAACGGATGTATGGCTCCTGAAGGATATTTAAATGAATGCTGGATTAATGGTACTGATACAGCCACAGATGTCCGCTGGGTTGATAGCACCATTTATCCAGTGATGGCAGTTGTCAATGGATTTAATTATGGACAACAGTATGACATAAATGGAAATGCTTTAAAAACAAGAGGCGGCACTATGTTGAATTTTACCTTTGAATGTCCGCTTGATGGTGCTTCAGAAGAACAGGGTGTCAGAGTGTTAAAATATGCTCCACGTAATAAACCTGTAAATATCAGACGTGTTCCAAATGACTTTATAATCTGGAGGTATGCTGATGCCTTATTGATGAAAGCTGAATGCCTCGCCCGTACCGGACATATGGATGAAGCCTTAACGATAGTTAATGAAATTAGGGCAAAACGTAAGGCTCCTCAGCTTGCAAGTATGGAATTAATTGACATTCTGCGTGAAAGAGGGAGAGAATTATATTGGGAAGGCCATCGCAGACAGGACATGATACGCTTCGGAACATTTCTGTTGCCCAAAACCAATAAAGATTATGCTTCACCCGAAACGGCATTACTAATCCCTATTCCTCAGACAGCTATTGAAGCATCTGATGGAAAACTACAGCAGAATAACGGGTATTGAAATTTAATCCGGCTCTGAAAAGAGCCGGATTTTTTACAATTCATTCACTATATTGAATTATTTCAAGGATATAATAAATTCTAAATAAAGCTAACTTAAAAAAATATGAAAATTTTATACCTATATTTTATATTTTTAATCTTTACTTTCTATTGTTGCAAAAATACGCAAACATTTATTACAACAAATAATTACCCTGTTGGCAACAGTGAAGTAACGCATACTGAATGGTCAAAATCTGCTGTGATTTATGAAGTGAATATCAGGCAGTACTCACCCGAAGGCACTTTTAAAGCTTTTGAAAAGGACCTGCCAAGGTTAAAGGAACTTGGCATTGACATCTTATGGATAATGCCCATACACCCTATTGGAGAAAAAAACCGCAAAGGCCCACTTGGCAGCTATTATTCGGTTAAAGACTATAAAGCTGTTAATCCGGAATTTGGTACCATGGAGGACTTTAAAAACCTTGTTGCCTCTATACATAAGCAAGGTATGAAAGTGATTATCGATTGGGTTCCAAACCATTCTTCATGGGATAACAGTTTGGTAAAAGAACATCCCGAATTTTACCTGAAAGATTCTCTGGGCAATTTTATTTCTCCTTTCGATTGGACTGATGTAATACGTTTTGATTACAATAATCAAGCTATGCGTCAGTATATGACCGAAACCATGCAATGGTGGCTCAAGGAAACTGATCTTGACGGTTATCGCTGTGACGTTGCACACATGGTACCGGTTGATTTCTGGGAAGAACTCAGGCCTGAACTCGAAAAAATAAAGCCGGTATTTATGCTGGCCGAATCAGACCAGCCGGAACTGCACAAAAAAGCATTTGACATGACATACGACTGGAAGCTTCACCACATTTTCAATGAAATAGCAAGGAAACGGTTACCGGCATCTGCAATTACAAGACACTTTCAGTGGGTTGATTCAGTATACCCCGAGAATTCATATCTCATGCAGTTTACTTCAAATCATGATGAAAACTCATGGAACGGAACTGAGTTTGAAAGGCTTGGCCAGGGAGCAAAAACTTTTGCTGTACTTGCCGCAACGCTCCCTGATATGTTATTATTGTACAACGGACAAGAAGCGGCTTTTAATGAAAGGCTCAGATTCTTTGAAAAAGACACCATTATTTGGTCAGATTCTGATTATAGCAAATTTTATCAGACACTTACCAACCTGAAAGAGCAGAATAAAGCTTTACACAATGGTTCAGAAGGTGGAGAACTTAAATTTTTATCCACACCTGCAGACAGTGCGGTTATTGCTTTTATCAGAGAGAAAGAAGACGATAAGGTGTTCGTTATTTGCAATTTAAGTTCTGATCCCGTCCATTTTACAATAAATCCAATAAAGAAACCTGGCACACTGAACGAAATATTTTCAGGAACTCACATTGATTTGAATCATAAAAACAGGATTCAACTTGCTCCCTGGCAGTATTATATTTTTGTTAATAAATAAACCATCTCTGACGAGGCTTTAAGCCCTGACAGTCTTATAAAGCCTCGTCAGGGGTTTAAAGCTTCGTCAGGAGATATTCCAACTGCCCTTATCACAGCTTTTCGTCCATACCGCATTCGCATGGAATCTATAGCCTGGTAAAGCCTTATCATTTCGGGCGTATCCTCAAACAGGGTGAGTTGCGGCGTGCCATGCACCAGATGGCTGAACCTGACGCCAATCAGGCGAATCAGCATACGCCGTTGATAGAGTCTTCTGAAAAGTCCTTTTGCCGCTTCAACCAGTTTATGATCGAATGAGGTATAAGGAATACGCTGCTGCAACGTGTATGTATCAAAGTTTGAATATCTTATCTTGACTGTTATACATGAAGTGAGCTTTTGTTCCTGCCTTAGCTCGTATGCAATTTTATCCACCATACTTACCAGTGTATTATTTAACAACGCAAGGTCGATAGTATCTTTGTCGAAAGTATGTTCGCAGCCTATTGATTTTTGTTCCCACCGGGGTGTTACCGGCGCAGTGTCAATGCCATTGGCTTTTTTCCAGATTTCAATACCGTTTTTTCCTAAAACTTTCTCCATCATTTCCACAGGGATCAGGCTCAGGGTACCGATAGTAGCTATGCCCATCGAGCGTAAAAGGTGATAGGTTTTTTCTCCGATCATCGGAATTTTGTTGATAGATAACGGGTTCAGAAATGGCTTCACCAGGTTGCCGGGAACCTGTTTTTCTCCGTTTGGCTTTGCTTCACCGGTTGCAATTTTTGAAACCGTTTTGTTAACCGAGAGCCCTGATGATACAGGCAAGCCTGTTTCCCTGATAATCTTTCTGCGCAGTTCCTGTGTCCATTTCACTGAACCATAAAAACGGTCCATACCGGTAATGTCAATATAATGCTCGTCAACCGAGGCTTTTTCATACAACGGAGCATGAGCTGCAATGATTTCAGTCACCATGTCTGAATAACGGCTGTATAAATCCATATCGCCTCTGAGTATTATAGCATCAGCACATAATTGCCGTGCCATACGCATAGGCATGGCTGAACGAACACCATACTTCCGCGCTTCGTAACTGCAACTGGCTACAACACTCCGGTCAGACATCCCGCCGATAATAACAGGCTTCCCAACCAGCCTGCTGTTTATCAGCCGCTCAACCGACACAAAGAATGTGTCGAGATCGAGATGGATGATGCATTTTTCTACACCCGTTCCTTCAATATTATTCATTGTTAATAAATGATTATAAAATAATCATAAAATATGATTATAATATAATCTTTTTTTATTAATTTTAAGATGAAATTTTTATATTTGTTCATTAAACCCAGGTATGATGAATAAACAAATTTATTCGGGCGAAAAAAATATTTTTATTAGAGAAAGTCCCTGCTGGGCTACTCTGTGTTTACTCTGTGCCACTCTGTGGTTCAATCTTTTAGTATTTAAACACAAAGAACACGGAGATGCACAGAGGTTTTAACCCCGATTTAGAAAAATCACTTTTCTGGTGCAGCGCCAGCAAACCGGAAAAGTTGATTTT
>JAJUGM010000115.1 GCA_029268165.1 Bacteroidota bacterium | reverse complement strand
GTAGCCATCATTAAATTTTAAACCGTCAAATGAAAAATCAGGGCCGTAATATTGGTATAAACCGGTATATGACGAGCTGGAAGGCGAAAGATGGTCAAAAACAATCATTTTCAGGTTATCATGGTATTTCAGGCTCATGGTTACCTTTGCTGAATAAGTAAAAAGCAACCTGTACTGAATGTTTTTACCGGTTTTGAATACCGGAGCACCAATATAAAGCTCATTATCCTTAAAATATATACAGTCAATAATTTTACGGCTGATAAAAAGGTTGCGCGGATCATAACCCAGCAGTGTATATAAAACAGTATTTTCCCATTTTCTTTCAACAATTTCATAATACAGTGCTCCATACCATGAATTTTGATTCAACCCGGTGAATAAAGGGATTTCGGACATATCTGAAGAGTAGGTCAGACGAAAAACAATATGAGAATCTGTGTTGTTTGGCTTATATAATATGTATCCGTAATAGTGCTGTGTAGCATTACTTAATAACAGATTCCAGGTAAAAATTCTTACCTTGCCGTCTTTACTGATAATTTTACCGGTATTCCTGAGCGAATCAAAAGGATAATAAAAAGCCTCCGGCATTTTTAACATTTCTGCAAATAACAGATCAATTTTATCATAAATTTTTATCTTTTCACTGTCTGCTTTTAATCCTGTAGTTCTGGCAAACAATTGCTGTAACATAATTTCATTGTTTCTGATAACCGGTTGTTGTGCAAAGGAATAACCGAAAAAACAATCGATAACCAGCGAAATAATGAAAAGTAATCTCATCTGATCATTTTTTTTGTAAAGTAACAAAAATTATGCCTTTGATTTTACTTTATGTTACAAGGAAAATGAAGAAAAGAGAGTGTATATCTTATTTATTTTGCAATGAGGTTGATATCTTTTAAAAGTTTGTCCTTGTATGATTTACCTATTGGGATGGACTTGTTTCCATCATGGGTTTTCATTATTATGGAGTTATCTTCAATAACATTGATTCTGCTTGTATTGACAATAAATGAACGATGTACACGTGAGAACCTGTTCATGGGTAATTTTTGTTCTATGGCTTTCATGGTAAAGTGTATGGTGAATCGTTCATTGAAAGTATTAAAAATAACATAGTTTTCAAGTGCTTCAACCCATAAAATATCATCAAATTTAAGTCTGACAAGTGCTGAGTTTTTCTTAATAAAGATTTCATCTTCTTTTGAGTCAACTTTGTTTTTAAATCGGATATTGGCTTTATTTATAGCTTTGAAGAACCTGCTATATACAATCGGTTTGAGCAAATAGTCAGTTACATCGTAATTGAATGCCTCAAGGGCATATTTTTCTTTGGATGAAATAATAATAATCTGAGGTGGGTTGGTGAGTGATTCAAGGAAGTCGATACCACTCATTTCAGGCATCTCTATATCAAGGAATATCAGGTCAATATCAGAATCTCCCGTAAATGCGTTAATTGCATCAACAGCATTATCATACGATGCTACCAGATTAAGCTGTTCTGTCCGGGATATGAATTCCTCAATAATTTTCCTGGACATCAGGTCATCATCAATAATTATACAATTCATAATATTATATTTTCGTCAATAAAAGATAAACCTTCGTCAAACTTTTTATCAAAAATATAAAAAAAAATGGAAATAACCTTAAAAATTATTTTGCCGGATTAACGAATAGGTTTTCCGTTACTGATTTCTATTGAATGAATTTTCTATGTTGTCAGAATGTTTCATACTGCTTATTATCCATTGCATTTTCAGCTGGTCGATTTCATCAGGGGTTAACTGCCATGCAATATCCGATTTTTTTAACCGGTTGGTAAGTTCGTATAATACTATGGCTACTGTAACTGAAATATTCAAACTTTCGGTAAAACCAGTCATTGGTATGGTTATAAATTCATCGGCCATTGAAATGGCTTCTCCGGACAGGCCGGTAAGCTCGGTTCCAAATAACAAAGCAGTCTTGCCTTTTTTGAGGTCAAAAATGTCAATTGGAGCGTTATTTTCATGAGGACTGGTGGCAACAATTCTGTATCCTTCCGATTTTAACCGGTTTAATGCCTCAGATGTGTTATTCTCTTTTTGCTTATATTTATATAAGGTAAGCCATTTATCTGAGCCAAGTGTAACATCGGGATTAACACGGTATTTGTTTCTGTTTTCAATGATATGAACATCCTGTATGCCGAAACAGTCGCACGAACGAAGCACAGCGCTTGCGTTATGAGGCTGAAATATATCTTCAAGTACCACAGTAAGATACCTCGTTCGCCAGGTAACTACCCTATTGATGCGTTCCAGACGCCTTTTGGTAATAAACTGTGACAGATATTGTATTCGTTCCTTTTTCATTGCTATGCAGATAAAAAAAAAAGGGAGCAACCATGCTCCCTTTAATCCCTTCACACAATGTTATTTTACAACATCTGCCAGATCGCTGCCTGCTTTGAATTTTACTACTTTCTTGGCAGGAATTTTAATTTCTTTGCCGGTTTGCGGATTCCGACCGGTTCTTGCACTTCTTTTTGCAACTGAGAATGAGCCGAAGCCTACCAGTGCAACACGGTCACCTTTTTTCAGCGCTTGAGTTGTAGCTTTAATGAAAGCATCAAGAGCTTTTTTACTGTCAGCCTTTGTTAAACCAGCATTTGCAGCAATGGCATCGATTAATTGTGCTTTGTTCATAATAACAAATTTTTTAGGGTTAGTAAATTTCTTATATTTATTAATTTCTTATACAAATATAGACTATTTCTTAAGTTTAGCAAATTCAGCTACAAAAAAATCGCCAATATTCACAAAAAAATTGTTAATAACTCAACCTGTATTTAAAGGTTATTCAGAAAATAACTTCAATTTAAAATTGATATGATGTTAATTAAACAACAGACATACAAATAATAAAAGAAAACAAAAAAATTACATGCCTTTAATAGCAAGACACAGGGAAAAATTTTATACCTGTTAATACTTTTTTTAAAAAAAGTAAAAATTTTGCTTGTTTTATATATTCTTTTTAGGTAGAAAAATAAAATTTTTTTAGTTCTCAATCCTTAATTTATAAAAATTAAAAAAAATTAATACTTTTGTGCCGCTTTTGGAGGAATGGCAGAGTGGTCGAATGCGGCGGTCTTGAAAACCGTTTTCCGGGTGACTGGAACGGGGGTTCGAATCCCTCTTCCTCCGCAAACCTGATAAGATGCTCTAAAAGGAGTATTTGATTGAGGTAAATTAAAGCAGGCCAGTGTAAGTTATTTTAAACAGGGTATAGTGAATTTGTTTATTTGCCATACCTGGCTTAAGCAAAGCTGAAATAAATAAAAGTACTTATAGGGTGTTGGAATACAGAAGAAGTTAAAAGAATTAAGCTTTGCCTCCTGCTTTGTTTATTTTCTTTCTGACAGCATTAAATAAGGCTGCTGGCCAAAAACGTTCTTATATGCAGGCCTGATAATACGCCTTGCATCAAAGGTAAGCTCTTCGATACGATGGGCACACCAGCCTGCTATCCGAGACATGGCAAACAAAGGTGTATATACGGCTTCATTAATACCAATGCAGTTATATACAAAGCCCGAATAAAAATCCACATTGGCACATACCCGCTTGGCTACCTTGTCGCCTTTAAATTCGTAAAATATTTCCGGTGCAAGCCTTTCTATCATGGCATAAAGTTCATATTCCTCAAGCCTGTTTTTTTCTTTTGCGAGTTCACGGGCCTGCTTCTTCAGCAGCACAGCACGGGGGTCTGAAATGGTGTAAACCGCATGACCAATTCCATATATCTTTCCTGAATAATCAAAGGCTTTCTTTTTAAGTATTTTGTATAAGTACTCGGTTACTTCTTTTTCGCTATCCCAGTGTTTCACATTTTGTTTGATATTTTCCATCATTCCCAGCACCTCATGGTTAGCTCCGCCATGTAAAGGCCCTTTTAATGATGCCAGGGCCGATGCAACAGCCGAATAGGTGTCGGTGCCTGTTGAGCTGGTTACCCTTATGGTAAAGGTTGAATTATTTCCCCCGCCATGTTCGGCATGAAGAATAAGTGACAGGTCAAGAATATCGGCATCCAGGCGCGTATATTTGCCTTCGCCTTTCATCATGGACAGAAAATTTTCTGCTGTGCTTAATGCAGGATTTGGGTGCCTGATCGACAGGGTTTTCCGCTGAAACGCATGGCGCATGGTGTGGTATGAGTAAGCAATAATTGTCGGAAATTTGGCGATCAGGTTTAACGACTGGGTTACCAAATTTTCAAGCGAGGTATCTTCAGCCAGTGGATCCAAAGCATAAAGTCCGAGTACTGACCGGGCCAGTACATTCATAATGTTTTTTCCTTTGAGGTTGAGGATCATATTGTTGGTAAAATTGTCAGGCAGTTCACGCAACGAACCCATATAAGCCATGAAGTCATCAAGCTCTTTCTTGTTTGGCAGTTTGCCTGATAATAAAAGGTACACCACTTCGTCATATCCATGCCGTTTCTGGCTGATTGCCCCATTCACCAGGTCTTCAACATCAATTCCTCTGTAAAAGAGTTTTCCATCAATAGGGACAACCGAATCAGCTTCTTTTCTATAGCCGACAACGTCACCGACATTGGTTAGTCCGACAAGCACGCCGGAATGGTCGGCATTACGAAGGCCCCGTTTAACGCTGTATTTTTCAAATAAAGAGGAATCAATCTGAGATGCTTTTTTAGCATATTCAGATAGTCTGGAAATGATTTTCCCTCCGTTTTCAATGCCTGAAATTCTTTTTTTTGTCATGACGGATGTTTTAATAGTTTTTAATATAACCGTTTTCCCAGCTCATTAAGCTGATCAGCCAACTCATCAGGAAGACGGTTGCCAAACTGGGCATAATGTTCCCTGATGAGATCAATTTCCTGTTTCCATTCTTCTTTATTCACTGAAAGAAGCAATGAAAGATTGATGTTCTTATCTTCGAGACCGCTAATATCAATACTATCAGTTGACGGCAGGTATCCTATTTCTGTTTTGACTGCTTTTCCTGTGCCTTCACAGCGTTCAAAAATCCATTTTAAAACCCTGATATTATCACCGTATCCGGGCCAGAGCCATTTACCATTTTCATCTTTTCTGAACCAGTTGACGCAATAAATTCGTGGCAAGGCGCTTTTATCCGGTGCGTTTTTGCCTATATTAATCCAGTGTCTGAAATAATCAGCCATATTATATCCGGTAAAAGGAAGCATGGCAAATGGGTCGCGTCTTACACCAGCCTTCAGTCCGATAGCAGCTGCAGTAACCTCAGAGCCAATTACCGATCCTATAAAGGTTCCATGGTTCCAGTCAAAGGCTTCATACACCAATGGTATAGTAGTTGGCCTGCGGCCGCCGAACAGGAATGCCGAAATAGGTACGCCTCTGGGGTCTTCCCATGCGGAGTCAATAACAGGGCATTGACTTGCTGGTGTTGTAAAACGTGCATTGGGGTGTGCAGCAGGTTTACCTGAGGCAGGGTCAAACTTCTCGTTTGTCCATGTTATAGTCCCTTCAGGCGCATCATAGCCTATGCCCTCCCACCATATATCGCCATCAGGGGTAAGGGCTGTATTGGTAAAAATGCTGTTACCTTTCAGAGAAAGCATGGCATTCGGATTGGTCTGCATTGATGTATAAGGTGCCACACCAAAGAAACCCGATTCGGGATTGATAGCATATAACCGCCCGTCTTCACCAAATTTCATCCATGCAATATCATCGCCTACTGTTTCAACTTTCCAGCCAGGTATGGTAGGTATGAGCATGGCCAGGTTTGTTTTTCCACAGGCGCTTGGGAATGCTGCAGCAAAGTATTTCTTAACTCCTTTCGGATTGGTAATACCAAGTATAAGCATGTGCTCGGCCAGCCAGCCTTCGGTTTTGGCCATGTATGATGCAATACGCAGGGCGAGGCATTTCTTGCCAAGCAGTGCATTTCCGCCATACCCGCTGCCGTAAGACCAAATTTCTCTGGTTTCTGGAAAATGAGATATGTATTTTTGCTCAATAGGAGCGCATGGCCATGAAGGGTCTTTCTGCCCCGGTTGTAAGGGAAAACCTACCGAGTGTACGCAGGGAATAAAATCACCGTTTCCCAATGTATCAAGAACAGCTTTGCCCATACGGGTCATGATTTTCATATTGGCTACAACATAAGGCGAATCAGTTATTTGTACTCCGATTTTTGAAATTTTCGAACCCAGAGGCCCCATACTAAAAGGAATTACGTACAATGTCCTCCCTTTCATACAGCCATTATAAAGTTTTCTTAAAGTATTCTTCATTTCATCCGGCGCGATCCAATTGTAGTTGGGCCCTGCATCATCTTTATTTGTTGTGCAGATAAACGTGCGGTTTTCAACCCTTGCTACATCACTGGGATCTGACTGAAAATAGTAACTGTTTGGCCTTTTGGAATCATTAAGCTTCACAGCAGCACCTTTGGCTACCATACCATCCAAAAGGCTTTTATACTCGGCTTCTGACCCGTCACACCAGTGGATTTTATCGGGCTGACAAAGCTGTGCCCACTCATTTACCCAATTAATCAGTTTCTGATTGTTTGTCATCATATTTTTAAAATTTATACAATTGTAATTAATTTTTATGCAAATCCAAACAGGCAAGAAATAAATTATGTATCAATTCAGGAATTTTTGTTTTCGGAACAGCTGAGAATGCAAGTCTGATTACATTACCGAAAACAATAACACCTGTGCTGTATTTTTCAAGCAGGTGAAGCCTGACCTGTTCAGCATTAAGTCCTTTGCGCAGCCTGACACACATAAAGTATCCCGAATTAAAAGGCAATGGTTCAATATATTCCAGATATTCCGGTTTTTTAAGTGTTTCTTTTAATATTTCATATCGGGCCTTAAGTATTTCATATTTCTGCTGCTTCATGGCGCCATAGCTTTCTTGGTTGTAAACCGACTGAAGCAATGACTGCGACAAATGGCTGATGTTTGAAATGTTGCCCCGTATGGCTCCGGCTGTTTTGTTTTCAAGCGCTTCGTATAATGCTGCTGTACCGTTTTTGATTCCATAGGTTATGAAGCCTACCCTGAATCCCCATACATAGTCTTCTTTAGTAGGGCCGTCAAGTTTTACGGCAAGTATATTTTCATGCAATTGGGCGAGTTCCGCAAATATCGATTCTCTATATACATTATCTTCATAAACCAGTCCGAAATAAGCATCATCTATAAGTACGATAAGCTTCTTTCCCTTTTGGGCAATGTAAAGTAATACATCCATAATCCTGCCAACCTCAGTATTAACAGGAGTATAACCCGAGGGATTATTGGGGAAATTGAGCAGTACAATTATTTTTTCATGTTCAATGCTTTTAAGCGTTTCTGAAAATGAACCCAAATCAAATCCGCCGTTTTTAAAAAGCTGAAAAGTTTTTATGATTGCACCATAACCATTTTCAAAGATCAGATTATAATTTTCCCAGTATAAATCCGATAATACTACCGTATCACCTTCATCTACAAACATATATCCGGCCATACTCATTCCGTGAGTAACGCCGTTTGTAGCAATTGGAGTGCTGAAAATGATATTTTTAAGGCTGTTGTTTTTTCTGATTAAGAAATCTTTCCAGCAATCTCTTAATTCTTTTTTACCGAAACTTGGCGCATAGGGAAAGATTGAGTTAACCGGGAGGTTGATTAAGGAATCAAAAGCCGGAAGGTGCATTGATGTTCCGTCATCTTCAACAGCCTCTCCAATAGTGGCGTTAATATTTTTACCTTTTGCCTGGGCTGATTGTGCCAATATTCCCAGTTTCGGGAAATAAATATTTTTGCCTTTTTCTGAAAGCATTTTAAGCACATTGGAATTCTGCGCTCTGATTACATCATTTAAAACCTTAGCCTGTTCATTCATATTAAATTATACTTAAATATTTAAATTATACTTAAATTTTAATTTCTAAGTATTAGTAGCATTTGAAATATCAGATTTCATGTTATTCATTAAATGTATGGAGGTGTTATTATCCATAGTATTTTTGCTGATGATGAACCAATATTTTTAATTGAATGGGGTTTGTTGGAGTTGTAATAAAAGTTGTCACCTTTTTCAAGAATGTACTGATTATTATCAAGGTTAACCATAATTTTCCCTTCCAGGACATGAATAAATTCCTGTCCGGCGTGCTCTGTCATTATTTCAGATGAATCAGCGTTTTCGCTGAATTTCACCATGTAAGGTTCCATTTGTTTGCTGCTGTCATGATGCGACAGCAGGAAAAGGCTGGTACCGCTGGCATTGGCTTTCACAAATTTAATATCTTCAGATTTTATCAGCGGATTTCTGGTAAGTGTATCGTTCTCTCCAATAAGCTCTCCAACTGTAGTGTATAAATGATCGGCTATGGCTTTAAGGGTTACAACAGAAGGAAATGCTTTTGCATTTTCAATCTGGGATAATGCACTGGCGCTGATGCCAACCTTTTTAGCGAGGTCGGTCAGCTGCATATTTAGCGTTTCACGCCTGCGCTTGATTCTCTCTCCTAAACGATTCATTAAGTATTAATATACATTTCAGGTGTAAATATATACAAAAAATTAAATATTAATTTACAAATTTAAGGATTATTTAAAAAATAATTTAAAAAATCAAGAATTTTGGAAGGATAAACTTTCAGGACTTATTTTAAGGTGGCACAGATTCAGATCAACCCAGTTATGATGAATAAACAAATTCATGCGGACGAATAAAAATTATTGTTGGAGAAATTTTGAAAAGTAGGAGTGAATAGTGATGGGGCTTTGCCCCATGCCCTACATCCTTTTTTGTCTTGACACAAAAAAGGATGCAAAAAAAGTCAAGGTTGGCGCAGTTTTCCCTAAAAACTACGGCTCGCCGGGCTTGCGCAATACAACAGATAGCAAGGTTGGTGGTTAATAATAACCATGTGCTATTGGTAACCCTTGCCTTATGATGTACTCAGACTGTATTGCTTGCATTCGGGTTTTTGGATGGATTGCTGTGGCTTGCACAACAAGCTTTCTTTTGCCGTTGGCTTTAGCCAACGGCAATATTTCAGATTGCTTCGTCAGCTCAGGCTTACTCAAACCTGCCC
>JAJUGM010000114.1 GCA_029268165.1 Bacteroidota bacterium | reverse complement strand
TATTAGACACCAGGAGCAATATTCACGTCTCGAATTGCTTCTAAGAACCTTTTTTGGCTGGCTATATATTGCACTGCCGCATGGTTTCATATTGTTTTTCCTCAATATCTGGTCAGGTATCCTTACTTTTCTGGCCTTCTGGGCAGTACTGGTTACCGGTAAATATCCCGGGAGCTTTTATGGTTTTCAGGTAAACCTGCAACGATGGTCTTTAAGGCTTGGAGCCCGCTTGTATAATTTAAGCGATGGTTATCCTGCTTTCGGCCTTAAAGCATCTGATGAGCATACCGAATTTGAAATGCCACAACCTGAAAAGCTGAGCCGCGGATTATTGTTATTAAGACTGTTTTTTGGCTGGCTTTATGTGGGAATACCTCATGGTTTTATTCTTATGTTCAGAGGCATTGCAACCGGTTTTGTTATTGTTATCGCATGGTTTATTGTCCTGTTTGCAGGCAAATACCCTTCAGGAATGCATAGCTTCGTAACAGGAACAATACGTTGGGCGACGCGCTTAGGGCTTTATATGATGTTTATGACTGACAAGTATCCTCCCTTTACCGGTAAAGAAATAGAATGACAAATGTCCTCAATAAATAATTTTTATCCGCCCGGATGAATTTGTTAATTCATCCGATATGGGTTTAAAGGCATTCAAAGAAATAATGGGCTTTTCAGGAAGGCGTTTTACAGTGACACAGGGGAGTAAAATTATTCAGGTTGCAACCGGAGGCTGACTGAGATTCTGGCACACAGAGACGCAGAGGCACAAAGAGTATGTTATTCAGCTTTGCGGCCTAGCAGTTTATTTTGGTACTTCATCACCTCGTCACTTCGTCACCTTGTAACTCCATTTCATTCCTCTGAGATTTCAAGCAACCAGTTGCGATAAAACGAAAAGAGTTTCGATTTGGAGATGAAGCCAATATATTTTCCGTTATCTATAACGGGTAGATTCCATGCCTCATTTTCCTCAAACTTTCGCATAACGCTTTCCATCGATTCACCGGGCGAAATATGAGTTGGAGGAAGCATCATTACATCGCGGACAAAGATGGTATTGTACATCTCAGTATTAAACATGATATGTCTTATATTATCAAGCAATACAATACCTATTAGCATATTGTCATGAGTAATTACAGGAAAAATATTGCGGTTTGACCGGGCAATGACTTTGACCAGCTTACCTAATGAATCGTCGGCAGATAACGGAATCAGGTCTTTCTCAATAACTTTTTGCATGTCCAAAAGGGTGAGCACAGCCTTATCCTTGTGATGAGTTATTAGTTCGCCTCTTTTGGCCAGCCGGTGAGTATATATTGAATGATGGACAAAGTACTTGTTTGTAATATAGCCAATGGTGGAGGTTATAATCAGTGGTATGATTAAAGAATAACCACCGGTTATTTCAGCAATCAGGAATATGGCTGTAAGCGGTGCATGCATTACACCAGCCATAAGTCCGGCCATGCCGGAAAGTATCAGATTCATTTCAGGCACCTTTATAAATCCTGAAAAATTCAAAACCCTTGATAACAATAGTCCTAATATGCCGCCTGTAAAAAGCGTTGGCGCAAAAATTCCCCCTACACCTCCTCCGCCTGTGGTTGAGGTCATAGCAATAGGTTTCAGCATTATGAGTGCAAAAAGGAAAAAAATAAAGAACAATGTATGGGTATATGAATCAGAAAACAGACTATTATTCAGCAGCAATTCACTTTTTCCGTTAATAATATCGTTCAGTATATCGTAACCTTCGCCATATAATGGTGGAAATAAAAATATCATTACGCTTAATATTGTTCCCCCGCATAACATTTTTGTCCATGGATTACGTATGCGGGCATACAATGATTCGCTGAAAATGGTTATCCTTGTGAAATAAGATGATATCAGGCCGGCTGTGATGCCTAAAAGGATATAATAGGGTATATTATGCAACTGAAATTCAGTATTAATGTGAAAAGGTAATATTACACCCTTTCCCAGAAAAAGATATGATAATAAAGTGGCTGTAACCGATGAAATAAGCAAGGGAATGATTGACCACACAGTAAGATCGAGCATCAGCACTTCGAGGCTGAAAATAATGGCAGCTATCGGCGCTTTAAAAATACCGGCAATAGCTCCGGCAGCACCACATCCTATCAGTGTAATAACTGTTTTATAATTCATTCCGAATGCCCGTCCCATATTTGAACCGATTGCCGAGCCTGTCATCACAATGGGCGACTCAAGTCCGACAGATCCGCCAAAACCTACAGTTAATGTACCGGCTATTATGGATGAATAACTGTTATGGGGTTTGATTTTGCCACTTTGCTTTGAGATGGAATAAAGGATTTTGGTGATACCATGCCCCATCTCATCTTTTATTATAAACCTTACAAACAAAACAGTCAGAAGCACCCCGCTCAAAGGATAAGCCAGATAAAGCAGGTTAATTCCACTGAAAGCAAGTTTGGAAGTTATAAACAGATGGGTATAATAAACCGTGTTTTTAAGTATTATAGCTGCAAAACCACTCAAAATACCAATAACAAAACTGAGTATATAGGTCAGTTGCCGGTGACTAAAATGATTTCTTTGCCATTCGATAGTCTTTTGCCTGATTTTTTTTACCAGCAACATATTATTGATAAATATTGGTTCCGGAAATAAAAATAATGGAAAATGCCGTTTTTTTCAATAGATTATGAAAATAATCTCCAAACGATTATATTTCTGAAGCTTTTAAAACAAGGTCATTTTTCTTTTCAACCAGGCTATGAATTAATACTTTGACAAAACGGTTCTCTTCTACCTGATGGTTTACTAATTCAACCGGAATATAATTTTCGCCATAACCTGTGGCAATGCTGCTTCTAATTTTTTCAACAAGCATTGTCTGATTCAGACCAATAAAACCGGAATAGTATCTGCGTTTGTTTTCAAAAGCGATTTCACGTATTATTTCACTTCGTTCGCGTTTAACGTTTTCATTAATTTGTTCAGGTAAATGCTCAGCACGTGTACCTTTGCGCAATGAATATTTGAAGGTATGCACATGGCTAAAACCAATATTCCGCAACATTTCGCAGGTTGCTTTAAAATCTTCCTCTGTTTCTCCCGGAAAACCCACCAAAATGTCGGTTGTGAAATTAAACAGAGGATATTTATTCCTGAAGTTTTCTATGATATGATAAAATTCAGCTGTTGAATACGTTCTTCGCATCTTCTGAAGTATATGGTCAGATCCGCTTTGAAGGCACAGATGCAGATGCGGACATAACTTTTCGTGTTGAAACATGCTTATAAACATATCGCCAAATCCTTCGGGCTCAATAGATGATATGCGTACACGGAAATTACCGGAAATATTCAGTATTTTTTCAAGAAGCATTTCGAAATTGATATTTTCATAATGATAACGGCTGATATTGACTCCTGTAAGCACTACTTCTTTAAAACCAAGTTGAATTACCTGCTGAATATGGTTTAAAATATCGTTTGCCGGACGGCTCACAGCTCTACCCCTAACCATTGGCACGATACAGTATGAACAGAAATTATTGCAGCCATCCTGAATTTTTATCATACTGCGTGTGTGAAAACTTTTTTCGGCAATACTGAAATCAAACAAATTTTTTTCAGAACCACTTAGATTAAAGATTTCTCCTTTATAATGTGCTTCAACTAACGACAAAATCTGACTTTTGCTGGCATTCTCAACCACATAAGTTATGTCACTGCGGTTTTCAAAATATTCTTTCTGGCTTGTTGCCATGCAACCTGTTACAATAGTCAGAGACCCATTTTTTCTTCGCGCAGCCTGATTAATATATGTTTTTGATTTATGATCACCCTGTTGTGTTACTGTGCATGTGTTAATAATATAAACATCTGCATTTTCATTAAATCCAACAATCTCATAACCGGCTTTATAGAAGTCGGTTACCAGCGAATCGGTTTCAAACTGATTCAATCTGCATCCCAGTGTTTTAAATGCAACCTTTCTGCCCATTACAGTTCAAACCTTTATTAATGTTCCTTCAATGGCATAAGGCGATGCTGAGCTTACCCTGATGAAGATAAACGATCCTGCCATTGATAAATCGTCTGATTTAAAACGTGATACTATTCTTCCTTCAGTATATCCTGAAAGGTATCCCTGCTTGCGATCAGCACCTGTAACTAAG
Source organism: Bacteroidota bacterium (assembly GCA_029268165.1). Classification (GTDB taxonomy): domain Bacteria; phylum Bacteroidota; class Bacteroidia; order Bacteroidales; family UBA10428; genus UBA5072. The sequence continues at coordinate 4,977 of JAJUGM010000114.1, read as the reverse complement.
ATCCTAACATCTTTTCCGACAAGACCTTGGTTATAATTCAGTGAGTGCCTGGTAAGCTCTTCTGTTAAAATATGCAGGCGTTGTTTTTTCAGTGCGTGCGGGACATCATCTTTCCATCGTGAACTGACAGCCCCCGGACGCGGAGAATAGGCAGCAATATAGGCCATATTGAATTTCAAATCGGCCATTAATTTCCTTGTATTTTCAAACTGTTCATCAGTTTCACCGGTAAAGCCAACAATTATATCGGTAAATAGGGTGGCGTCGGGTAAAATACGACGGATGGTCCTGATAATTCTTACGTAGTCATCCACTGTATGCTTACGGTTCATTTTTGCAAGTACTTTGTCATCACCCGATTGTAACGGAAGGTGTATTTGTCTGGCCAGACAAGGATAAGCTGCAATGACTTCAAGTACTTCATCCGTCATATCCCGAGGATGAGGTGATGTAAAATAAACCCAGAAATCTTTGCCTGATTGCTTACCAAGTTCTCCTATACGCCTCAGCAGCTGAGGAAAAGTAATCTCCTGCCCTTTTTTGTCAAGCCCGTATGAATTTACATTCTGCCCCAACAGCGTTATTGATTTGTAACCTTTATTTATAAGATTTGTAAGCTCATCCATTATCTCGTCCGAAGGTCTTGAAACCTCACGCCCCCTCGTATAAGGTACTGCGCAAAAGGTGCAAAACTTATCACAACCATTCTGAATCGGAATAAATGCTTCATAAGAAGAATTATATAATGGCCTTATTTTCCAGAATTCATAAATATCTGTTACTGTCTCCTGTAACAATGGTCTGGCAGTGTGATTAAGGATTGGTGTCAGAGTCATCGGACTTTTATGATGCAGCAAATTGCCACCAGGCAATAATTGACCAATAAAGTGTGAAACCGGTGTGACAACCCCATATTGTTCTATCATTTGAGGTAATTGTTGTATGTCGCTTACCGGGAAAATCAGATCAAAAAGCTTCAGGAATTTTTCTTTATCTGCAGGTAAAACACAGCCTGACACAAAGGTAATCAGGTTCCGATTGTTTTTCCATGAATTCCATTTACGAATCAGCGAATATACTTTATCAATTGATTTTTGTCGCACCGAACAGGATAAGACACCCAGCAAAGCGGCTTCTTCTTCATGGTCAGTCCACCTGTACCCCATTTTCTCAATAACCGTGCTCACGCGCTCGCTGTCTGATTTGTTCATCTGGCAGCCCAGGGTAACGATATGATATTTTATTGCATTGTCAATCATCATGCAATCAAATTGTAATAACAACAATTCAGGCTTTTTGTTTCAGGGGTGCAAATTTAGTGGATTTTATACTGAGAACAGCCATGATGGAATATAATATTTCATTATCCGATTATGGTATATCTAAAAGAGACGGGATATGAGACAGATAGGTAAGGTGGAGGAGAAAGTGATGAAGAGATGAGGTTATAAAGTGATGAAGAATCAATTCCTTAGCATTGTGTTAAGCATTATTCTCATTTTCATTCTCAAATGCTTCGTTCCTAACCTCTTCATTAGTGACTAAGTGACGAAGTATTGATATGAAGTTGGATAGGGTGTTTTTTAAAAAATAAAAATTTAATTCAGATTAAAGGTATATTTGAGTGCTATAATATAAGCTGTTAAGGGGTCAGAAACATTAATTTCACGCTGAATTCCATATTTTACACCTATTGAATTACGTTTGTTGAAAGCGTAATCAAGTCCGGCCCAAAGCCTGTATTCATTAATATACAGAGGTTCCAGACGTGTGAAAGGGATAAATATTTCGGCTTCAATAGCAGGTGTAAGCTGAATTCCTTTGATATTATATGATAAACCAGCCTTGTGACGATTTATCAACAAATCCCTTCCCGCAGATAATTCCGAAAAGGTTTCAACTTTAGGCGATTGAAAGCGCAGCCTGTAATCAAACTGAAAGCGTTGCATTTTATTGCGCAATAAGATATCAAAATAAAATCCGTTACGCCAGAATTTTTCGTCAGGGTTCTTCCATGTCAGTTCAAATCTGTATTTCAGACTTACCCTTAATACTTTATTTATTTTGTATGACAAACCTATATCGGTCAGTTCTTTTCTCATCAAACTGGCATTCTCGCGCAGTCTTATTTCTTCTTCAACCGAGGCCTTAAACCTGTTTCCGAGATTATAGCCGATTTCAAGCTGAGGCCATACCTGGAAATCAGATTCCTGAGCATCAATGTTATTTAATGTGGCTATAAAAAGCAGGATAATACCCGTTGATAGTTTTATGAAGAACCATCTTTGAAAAATGATATGCCTTATTAGTTTCATTACCATTTATTTAGTTGGGATTTTTTCCTGCCAGCAGTCATCAGTCATCATCATCATCACTCCGCGCATAGGCATTGTCATTTTCGTCTGCCAGATTAACTCGGTTTTCAAAATAATAAATGACAATTCTTGCAGTATCCCTTAAAAAATCAATTCTTCCGATTTCAACCCTGTTTATTTTTAGACCTGTACGTTCCTCGAGATCTTTCAGCAAAAGTTCCCGCTTTTCAGGCTTTATGAGATCAATTTTTTCATAAACAATGACTTTTGATGATTCATGTTTCAACAGCCATATTTTTTCAAGGCCATAAATTAAGCCTAAAACAATAAGGTTGGTGAACAAAAGTTCTGCCCAGCTTATTTTTTTATTTGCCAACGCATTAACAACCGATATACCAATTATTACAAAAAGGTATGTCATTTCCTTAATGGGAATTGCATTGGTCCGGTACCGTAATATCCCGAAAATGGCGAATAATCCGAATGCAAAACCCAGCTGGAGTTTAACGCTTTCGAGGAGGAAACATAACAGAAAAACAACCGTACTCAGCAAAAGAAAAGTGAATAAATAATCTTTTCTGCGTGTACCCGGATAATATAATCCCCTTACGATAACCGCAATGATCAGTAAATTAAGTGAAAACCTGAGTAACAGTTCATAAAAATCCGGCACATGAATCAGGTCGAGCCCCAGGACATTAATTACTTCGTTGGCAAAAATGCTAAGAAACATGATTAATCCGATTTATTTTACGTATAGTGTCTTTAAAAATATTGGCTTTGGGCAGGTTGTTCATCAAAGTTAACCCGATACAGTATTTGCTTACTGAGCATGGCCGTATGGATTTTTCTTTTAATAGGGCATAAATATTTTTATTGGCGTATTCTTTTTCCTGCTTTATTTCAAAAATTACCAGGTTCTCAAGCCTGATATCCCGCTCCATTTCAGCAAAACGCAGGTTGAAATCAACGGTTATTCTCGAAGTTTTTTGATTATCAACCAAAGTAAAGCGGTTAAAATAAGTGGTAATTTTTCTGGTCAGTAAATGCGGATCATAGGGAGTGCTTTGGCTAATAAGTTGAACGGCATCGTTACTATTTATCTGGTTATTTTTTATACGTTTTTTCAGAGTTTGTCCTTTATTATTTTTGAATTTAATCTCAATAAATTCAAGGTCAGATTCAATGTATTTCCGCTGTCGTATCTTATACCTGTTGAGTTTTCCGTTATGATGGTTAAGAAACATCTCAAGATCGGGAGTATCATAATAATCGGTCTTGTAAGTAAAGACTCTTTGACCTTCGATAGTGAGCACAGTATAATTTTGTTCTAATTCGGGTATTATTTGCAGCAGGTCATTAAAGGAGAGTATAAACTTTTTATCTACTCTGTTCATCAGCGATACACACTCTATTTCCTGTAAGCTTATCGGCTTAATGTTTTTAAGTAACTGACCGATTTTATTTTTTTTCTCCCTGTCCATTTAGTTTACTTGAGGATAATAATATCTTCCACCTCTACCACCTGATTTTTCTCAGATATTTTAACTTCTTTGATTACGGCTATTTTTCTGTCGAGCGGATAGCCGGCTGAATCTTTTGAATAGGCAAATATCCTGTAATTGCCTTCACGAAGGTATTTGAACTGATAAGTGCCGTCATAGTTAGTTCTTGTACGATCACCAAATACCTCATCATCGCCATAAATGATATAGACATCCTCATCTCCTGAATAAAATTCACCTACCAGGTATGTAAAATTGCCATTATAATCCTTCACCTTTACTTTACCTTGTATTGTCGAGGTTCCACCGGTACCTTCTTTCTTTTCACATGAGGAAAAGGAGATAAAAACACTTACAGCTGTTAAAATATAAATCAGTTTTTTCATTTGTAATAATTAAATCTTTCAGGTTTGCGAATTTACTAATTGTATGGTATATTAAATTAATATTATATAAACATTTCGATAATATTAAGAAAATTGATGACAAAATGATGATATTTACTTTTTATCATATATTATTTAGTTACTTCTTAGTCAATTATCTATTCTTTTAAGAATTTTATTGTGACATTCGAAAGATCATTTCTCAGATTTATAAGAAATAATCCTTTTGGCAACTCAGAAATATTGCAATCGGCTGTCGTTGTTCCTGCCGGAATAGAAATACGTAACAATTCCTGGCCGGTAACTGAAAAAATGGTTATTTCAACATCCATACCCGAAGGCTCTGTGAAGTCAATTGTTATATAATCCCGAGCAGGATTGGGGTACAGTAATACCATATTGAAATCTTCTATTGCAGCTATTTCAGTGTATACGTTTGATTCTCCCGGAGTCATTCTGCCCAGCATAAACCAGCGTTTTGTAGCATCAGTATAGCGCCCGTAAGAGTAATTATCTTTCAGCTTCGGATAACTGATTGAATCGATATAAAAAATTCCCTTTTCCGTACGTTGCGCAATACCCACTTGTCCGCCGTCTTTTGCCAGATTAAAACCGAGGTGCAGAAATCCCTGTTCAGGCTCATTATCAGCCCACAACACTTTAAACGAATGAGCTGGAATTTCAGTAAGCGACGGTGCTTTGTCAGAAATGACAAAGGAATCAGGTATCTGCAGATTATTGGTCAGATATAATCCTGCTAAATTAACCGGC
>JAJUGM010000113.1 GCA_029268165.1 Bacteroidota bacterium | reverse complement strand
GTTATACCCACCAGCTTTAATTTTGATGAAGGATTGTCATAGAAATTTGATGTAACTATTCCCAGCGTTTTTGCGCTATCGGCCACCTTTACCATTGTAACCCCGGCATGGCTGATTCCGGGTATATTTTCACCTATGATAACGGAAGCGCCTTTTTCAATAGCTTCGGGTATAAAGGCATGACCGTCGGCATGTGTGCCCCTCACAGCAACAAAAGCTGAACCAGGCGCAACATTTTTTGAATTAAAAGTAACAGCTTCAACAGAAGTGTTACTGTTTCCGTTGATCCGAATTACATCTGCCTGTTTCAATATGTCGGTCAGCCGCTTCATTTTTAGTCCGTATAGGTTAATTCAAGCACAATTCTTTCTCCTTTTCTTACCCTTGTTCCAGGAGCAACAGATTGACTTCTGACGCTTCCTCTTCCCACGATGGATACTTTCAGGCCTGCATTTTCAAGGAGATATACAGCATCTTTTGCACCCATTGAAACAACATCAGGGACAAGATTTTTAATTACTTTTCTTTCAGCAAATGATATAGCTTTTTCGTTTTTTACGGTATTTATCCATTCAGCCCGCAGATTTTTATTGGCAACAGGTATTTCAAGTTCCTGCAGTACAGTCATGCTTTCGTTCCTGTTCCCGCTTTTTGAATAGGGGAGGTCAACGAGCACACCATTTTGTTTTGTTACCGAAGGATGCATTTCAATGGAAGTGGCATATACTTTTTTTGCAATTTCAAGAAACACCGGACCTGCTACCTGATTACCGTAGTACACATCCTTTGAAGGCGAATTAACTACCACAATGCATGAATAACGCGGGTTATCTGCCGGAAAATAACCCACAAACGAAGCCTGGTAACTGACTTCATTACTGGATTTGTAACCGTATTTTTTGTTGTAAATCTGATTGGTACCGGTTTTACCGGCTATTTTTATCAGAGGGTTTTTCAGATTTTTAGCCGTGCCGTTTTCCACAACACCTTCAAGCAGGGTCCTTACTTTTCTGAGTGTGGCTTTTGAACAAACCGACGGGTGCAGTACTTCAGTGCTGAAACTTTTGGTTATTTTGCCATGATATCGCAGTTCTTTAACAAAAACAGGCTTTACCATTTTGCCATTGTTGGCAATGGCATTATAAAAAGCAAGCGTTTGCAGCGGAGTAAGCTGAACTTCATAACCATACGACATTTGCGCCAGTGAAATACCCGACCAGAGCTTATCACCCGGGTAACGAATCACGGGTTTACCTTCACCTTTTATTTCAATGCCAAGGGGTTCATTAAGGCGCATATTGTATAGCCTGTCAACAAAGCGTTGCGGGCGGTTTTTATAAGCTCCGGTAATAATCTTGGCCATCCCGACATTGGATGAATATTCGAATACCTGTTTAACAGTTATTTTCCCATAACCTCCGTGTTTATATTGCTCATCACGGATTTCCTTGTCATAAAATTTAAAAATGCCTTTTTCTGTGTTAATGGTATCGTCAAGGTCAACGTAACCGTCTTCAAGGGCAGCAATAAGTGCAGGCAATTTAAATGTTGATCCGGGCTCAGTGCTTTCGCCAATGGCAAAATTCTGCAGTTCGCGATATCGTCCCTGCTCATCTTTGCTAAGATTAACCATGGCTTTAATTTCACCGGTTTCAACTTCCATCAGCACGGCCAGTCCATGGCGGGCATCCTGGCGGATAAGCTGTTCAAGCAATGCCCTTTCAGCCACATCCTGAATTTCGACATCTATGGTGGTAATCACATCTTCTCCGTCACGGGGTTCAATTTCATTTCTGTCATTTACCGGCATCCAGACATCACCGCTAAGCCTTTGCATCAGCCTGATGCCTTCGGTGCCATTAAGCTGGTCTTCATAGGCGCCTTCAATACCTACTACATTTCCGTTCTGGTCTTTGGTGGTGTATCCGATAAGCCTTGCGGCAAGGTTCTGATGCGGCCTGATACGTCTGCTTGCCTGAAGGTATATAAAACCGCCTTTATATTTTCCTAATCTGAATATGGGAAAGGTTTTAAGCTTTTTAAGCTGAATGTAGCTTACACCGGTTTTGATCAGGTGGTAGCGTTTGCCAAGCTGACGGGCCTTGATGAGTTCCTGCCGGTATTGCTCTTTGGTTTTGTCATTAAATAATCTTGAAAGGCATAGGGCAAGCGAATCAACATTTTTATAAAATATTTTATCGGTTAACCCTGTGCTTAAGGCATCAAAACGTATTTCATAGTAGGGTACCGAACTGGCAAGCAAACGACCATCAGCAGCATAAATACTGCCGCGCTCTGCAGGTATGACCATATTTTTTAAAATATATGACCGTGCCTCGGCTTCCCATTTGCTTTTTTCAAATAACTGGATATAGAGTGTTTTACCGATTATCAGGAACCCGATCAGCAGGAAACTGAAATAGACAATGGCAACCCGCCATAATATGTCGCGCTTTACTGACATTATAGTTTTTTCTTTCGGATGAGTTTTTTAGGTGGTTCTACTGATTGTTTTAAACCCAGGTTCTTTTGTTCAATTATAGCTGCTACTTCCGAAGGCCGGCTGAGGTTCATTAGCTCTGCTGCTGTTGTAATTTGCTCGGCACGGAGGTTCTTCACTTCCTGTTCAATTTCATTGATTCTCCTTACCATGCGTTCGGCATGATACCGGTTGCCGATATAAATCACTGCAAGCACTGTGAGGAATAATATGAAAGGATATTGTTTACGTAAGGTGTCACGTAGCAACACTGAGCCATCAAGAAGCTCTTTTACCTTTAAAGGCTTTTTTTCTTCCTTTTCGTCTGCCTTCTGGCGCTTTTCCCCGGTCTGCTTATCACTTACTGTTTCAGTAAGTGGCTCCACAAAGGGCATGGTTTCAACAAAGTCAACTTCATTATCTGTTCTCTTCATGGCATCAGATTTTTTCAGCAATTCTTAATTTGGCACTTCGTGCCCGTATATTATCACTTATCTCATTATCAGTAGGTATTACCGGCTTTGGCGTGATAATTCTGAAAACCGGAGTGCTGTGGCCAAAAATATCCTTGTTACTTATTCCATCAGAACTGCCTGATCTGAAAAAGTTTTTGATCATCCGGTCTTCCAGTGAATGATAGCTGATAATGGCTATTCTGCCGCCTGGTTTAAGTAGTCTGATACTATGGCTTAACAATCCGGCAAGGTTTTCAAGTTCATGGTTCACTTCAATACGCAACGCCTGAAATATTCTTGAGAGGTATTGATTGGCCTGCCGCGCAGGGAAACAATCTGCCACTGCCCTTGCCAGGTCACCTGTGGTATGTATTTCTCCGATCGTGCGCATGGATAAAATCGCTTCTACTATTTTTTTATTATTTTTTATTTCAGCATAATCTTCAAAGATTCTTTCAAGATCATTTCTTGAATATTCTTTTACAACCTTTGCTGCTGTGAGTTTACCCTGCCTGTTCATTCTCATATCAAGAGGCGCGTCAAACCGGTAACTGAAACCTCTTTCTCCGGCATCAAATTGCCTCCATGAAACCCCAAGGTCGGCCATAATACCGTCAACTGCAGAAATACCGTAAAATCTCAGGTAGTTTTCAAGGAACCTGAAGTTACCGCGGGTAAAAATAATCCGGCTGTCGTCGGGAACATTACCCGTTGCTTCTTCATCCTGATCAAACGCATATAGTCTGCCTTTTTTTCCAAGTCTTTTTAATATTTCTTTTGAATGCCCGCCGCCACCGAATGTTGCATCCACATAGATACCTGAAGGCTGAACCCCGAGCCCTTCTATGGTTTCGTTGAGCAATACCGGTTTGTGGTAAACAGTCATTCATTTTTATCTTTATTCGATATATTACCCATTATTTTTTCTGCCAGAGAAGCAAATTCATCGCTTCCGCTTTCAATGGCATCATAAGTGCTGCGGGGCCATATTTCAATTTTGCCCGGCTGGCCGGCCAATACTATCTCCTTGTCAGCATTAATATCATCAAGCAAACGCCTGGGCAACAGCAACCGGTTGTTACTGTCAAGCGTAATTTCAGCCGTGTTCTTAAAATATTCCCGCAGAAATTTGTTGTGTTCGCGATTATAAGGGTTTGTATGGCTGAGCAGAATACTGTTTTGCCGTTCCCACTCATCCATGGGATACATAACAAGGCATTTTTCAAAAATATCCTTTTTAAGGACAAACCTGTCCTGTTTGCCATGTGCCATTTGCCTGATAAATGCGGAAGGCAGAAGCACACGGCCTTTATCATCCAGTTTGCAGGTGTAGTCGCCGATAAAGGTTATCATAAATAAGCCTCTGTTACTGTAATGTAAAGATAATATAAATTTTCCCACTTTATACCACTTTTATCCATTTTTTCCCACATTGTTGATAACTTTTTTATCAAAACAGCCATGAGAAACTCTGGCTTTTTTTTAAACATGGCTTACTGTGAGGTATTTATGATGATTTTTTATATTTTTGTCGCTGCTAACTTATTAACCATGGACGAATCATTTCAGCGAATAAAGCCCATCAATGTAAGGCAGGTCTTTTATGATAAGAATCCGAAACTGGCAGGTTTATTACCCGGTTTTGTATTTCGTTATCTCGAAAAGATTGTACATCAGAAAGATATTAACGATTTTCTTGCAGTGCATGGAGATAAAATCGGACTTGATTTTATAAGGGCTGTTATAGAAGATTTCAATGTTAAGGTGTCTTTGAAAGGGGCAGAAAACCTAAATCCAAAAGGTCTGTATATTTTCGCTTCAAACCATCCGCTTGGCGGATTCGATGGAATGCTGCTCATGGATGCCATCAGCAATTATTACAGCAATTTTAAGTTTCTGGTAAATGATATTCTGATGAATATCACTAACCTGCATCCGTTATTTATACCAATAAACAAGCATGGCAAGCAGGATGCAGTAGCCGCAGTAAAGCTCGATGAAGTATTTCGTTCGGATGCCCAGATACTGACCTTCCCGTCGGGCTATGTATCGCGTAAATTCGGAAAGCAGGTTATGGACCTGGTGTGGAAGAAAAACTTCATCAGCAAAGCCATTCAGTATAAGCGTGATGTCATTCCTGTATTCATCACGGGCGAAAATTCAAATTTTTTTTACCGGCTGTTTAAAATAAGAAATTTTCTGGGCATCAGTGCCAATCTTGAGATGTTTTATCTGGTTGATGAAACTTATAAACATCGTAATAAGAGCATAACCATTATTTTTGGCGAGCCCATTCCTTACCAGACTTTTGATAAGTCAAAATCATTGAATGAATGGGCTAAATGGGTTAAGGAAAAAAGTTATGCCATGGGAGGGATTACCAACATTCCGGTGTGAAGGTTATTAGACATAAGAACAAAGAGCAAAGAAAAAGCCCCGATAGCTATCGGGGAAGAACAAAGAAAAAAGAACAAAGAATGTAGTCCTGGCAGTTATAGGGTTAAATCAGGAACAGGCGTTCCGCAAAGATAAACAGCCTAAACAGCTTTTACGGAAAACCGCTTAGGCCTCGATTTTAATTGCATCCTTTTTTGTGTCAAGACAAAAAAGGATGTGGGGCATGGGGCAAAGCCCCATCACCATATACTATTGCATGCCAAAATTCCTCTTACAATAATTTTTTGTTGCCTGTATGAATATTTATTCATCACACTTAGGTTAAAGTGTCTTAATCCTTCAGGCAGCGGACAGAAAAACCTACCATCTTATAATAGTTGTTTATGTATACATTGGCGTTAAAGTAGTTCAGACGACGGTAATAGGCATTTAAATCATCGAATTCCGTAGCAGTCCACCATAAACCATATTGTCTAATAAGGTCGAATGTACCATTATCGCCACGATTGCCTCCGGGAAGAGCTGTAAAGCCGACTTCGTTGGTTGCTTCGGTATTTGGACTAAGCCAGTGTATGGTATCGGTTTCTTTGAGTTTACCTCCCGCAACACCAATACCACCCAGATAAGTGCTTAATTGTGTCCATTCAGCAGCGCTTGGCAAATGCCAACCCGTTGGGCAAACACCTTGAATTCCGCTTGGGTTGTTATTACTACTTTCCGCCCCGTTCATGGCCGCTGCCCATGTATAAAGTGCTCCATAGGTAATTTTATTCGTTGTATCATTGTTGTACCAACAATAAGCCTTACTGGTTGAAGTTAAGGTGTCCCAATTACTATTGCCTGTTACCAAAGGTATAGCTGTACCATCTGCATAATGTGTGGTTTTTAAGTTTTCAGCCATCCAAACTTGTGTACCTATTGTTACGGTGTTGTAAACATTACCATCGTAATCAGTTACTGTGTTTGCTAAAACAGGTATGTAAAAAATGATGCTGTCAATTTGTGTATTTACATTGTACTTACCCACTACCGCACCCCCTTTCATTATATACATCGTGTCGTTCTGAGAATATAAAGTTGTAAGCGAAAAGATGTATGTTAAAAGTGTTGCAAATATTATTTTGCATAATGCAGACATTGTTTTCATTTTCTTGTCCTCCTTGTTTATTATTGTTTAATGAATTTTACTATTTTAATTTCTTTTGAGTTTGAATAACGGCACAAATAAATACCTTTTGGTAGCTGGTTTAAGTTGAGGATTATTAAGCTGCTTCCGTTTGTGTTTTGCTTTTGTATCTCTTTGCCTTCCAATGTCAGAATACTTATCGTTCCTTCTCCTGTCATACCTTTTAAATCAATGTTTAATAAATCAGTTAAAGGGTTGGGATAAGTTATCAGGTTGGAATGAGCTAACTGGTCTGTTGGCTCTGAAATTTCTGTTGTCGGGTTTGTAAAATTCAGATACCTTAATCCGCTTAAGGCATAATCATCTGTGGAATTATCAGTTTTCTGTATAGTTGCATTTCCATCCGAAAATGTCATTTTTTGTATGCTACTCAAAATATAAGCAGTCTGAGTGCCACTATTTTCTTTCACGTACATCGTTTGAGCTTGCAATCCTGTCATTCCAAGGCCTAACAAGAATATACCACTTATTTTTAATCGTTTTTGCCGCATTTTTACCTCCTTTTTTAATTGTAGATATTCATTTTATTATCGGTTTTTTGTGATTGTTACATGCTGCTGTTGGGTATGCTCCCATAAACGCTGAATGGTTAGCAATATGACCAGTGGCGATTTTCGGGTTCCCCAAGATAACTATCAGGGTATCTGCTGACACTAAGACTGATGAGTGGCAAAATCGTTGAATTAACTTTTTGAAATTCAATGTTTTCAAACTGTTGGTTGAACTAAATACTCCCTGATAGAGGATAATCTATTTTAAAAATAGAATATTTTATTCAATTTAAATAATTACTTATTCAAAATTTTAAAATCACTACAAAAGTTATGAACATACGACAGTTCAGAAAGCAATTAAAGGTTTTGAACGATTTGATTAAATTGGATTGGTTTATTTTATTAAATCAGGGAAAAATCAATTCAATCCTTATAATTAAGTGAACAAAAACGGATTAATTGAAACCATAGATTCAAACATAGGCACCCCATGCTGTATGAAGCGCTGATTATTATGCACAGTTTTTATTTATTTCTATTCCATCAATATTAAAATTTTATTCTATATCAATATAGTCATATACCAAGTTATCCAGGTCTTTATATGTGGTTTAAACCCCTATTTTTTGGACATTTTTTTCAAAAAGGTTTAGGACGTTTTCATTGTCATCCTGGTTAAGCAAAGATAGTCCATGCTGCGAATTTGTCAAGGGTAAAACGAGCGATGATACTTTTTTTATTTTTTTATAGGAATCATCGCCCTTGACAAATTCTCCGCTTTGGACTGTTTGTGGCTTAACAGGATGACAATGAAAGACTGAATTCCAATACGCTGCAGGACTAATCCTACCTAAAGCATGCCTTCTTTTTTTGTTATTATGCCAGTTGAAATATCTTTGGAATACGTCTCTGGCATGGTATAGACTATCAAATTCATAACGCTGTATTACTTCCTTTTCCACTTGTGAGAATAGGCTTTCCACATAGGAATTTTCCTCTGGTGTCGACACATGGGTAAATTCCTGAGTAATCCCATTATTTTTGCAGAAATTACTCAATCCGTGAGCGATAAACTGGCTCCCATTATCGGTACGAAGCATTATGTGTTTGGCTTTATAGCCTTGCACGATACCATGAAGACAAAGGATCACATCGGTATGTTTCATGGTAAAACGAAGGCTCCAGCCCAACACATACCGTGTGGCCACATCAATTATGGCCAGCAGGTAAGCATTACGCTTTGCTCCATGGATGTAAACATATTTGATATCCATGCAGAGATATTCGAGAGGTGTGGCATTTTGAATTTTACGCCATTTAACCCACTGCCGCAGGCTCCTGTTTCGGGCGTGCCTGTTCAGTAGCAAACCATTTTCTCCCATCAAACGATACGTCTTCTTATGATTGATCACATATCCCATAGCCTTTAATTCTTCGGTACTGAGTTGGTAACCATAAAGATTAAACTCCTGGCCAAATACTTCTGAAATTAAGGTTTCTACAATCTTCTCATTAGAAACAGCTTGTCCTTCCCTGGTTAAAGTATGCGTACTGGGCTTAACTCCACGCTTGCCCCCAGAAGGCTTATAATAACAAGTGCTTCGATTGATGTTCAACCAATGGCACAGCTGCTTTGTTGTCGCATATTGCGCAAATTCAGTGATTAGTTCTCGTTTCACTTGTAATGGAGTTTCGTTTTTTTTAAAAGCTCTTCTTTTACTTCAAGCTCTAATGCTTGTTGGGATATGATTTTACGAAGTCTTTCATTTTCTTTTTCCAGTGCCTTTAACTGTGGATCGACACGATGATACTTAGGGGTTAACCCATCGGGCCCTTGCCTGTCAAACTTGTTTTTCCAATTGTAAAACAAACTCCTGGCAATCATGTATTTACGACACGTTGCATCAACCCCGTTAGTTTCTCCTTCTCTAAGAATTTGAAGTTTTTCTTCCAACTGAAATTTTCGATTGCTTTTACTCATAATTTTCTAATTGACTGTACTAAATTATTATATTAATTTTTGTCCAGCGAATTAGGGGGTTAAACCACTGACACATATTCATTTATAGTTTCATATTTTACAAATTTCCAGTATAAATTCTGACCTTTAGAATCTTTAAAAACCATTATTCCAAAACTTCTTCCAAAATATGTAGTATCCATCAAAATGATACTTTCATTGGGTTTAT
>JAJUGM010000112.1 GCA_029268165.1 Bacteroidota bacterium | reverse complement strand
CACAGCATAAACGTAAAAAACTTTTCAAAAGTATTGATTTCAGGAAAAGAATCAACTAAAAAACAAAAGTAATATTCCGGTGAGTCTGAGTTTATTTAACAGGCATAATATTAAAAGGCAAGCTAAGCAATGACTGAAAGACTTCGCCTGCTTCAAGCATGGCATCATCATCGGGTTCATAATACCAGTTAATTGTAATTATTTTTTTGCCCTGAAATTTATTCTGAAGGTTTTTCAGAATATGAAAAAGCCATTTTGATGAGCTGCTGTTGAGATATGATAATCTGAAATCGATTATCGCATGTGTTTTAAAGTCGTTTATACATTCTTCAAGCAATCCGATAAATTCCTGATAGAAAGGCGAAGGGTCTTCAAGTCTTGAAGGGCCGCTTACTGCTATTCGTTTTTCTTCAGGGAATACTCTTACACGTGGCGTATACAGGGTTTCTCTAATGCCTGGCATCATGGTGGTTTTTGAAAAAAATCGCATAAAATTACCTAATTTCATGACGTTTGTCTGTTAATAAATCGTTTTTTTATTAACTGTCTGAGTCAAAAAATCAATAATCTTGTAATAAAATGAAAAACCCAGATGCCTCAAGGGGAAAAATAACCCTGTCTTGAAACAGGAGATTACTATCTTTATAAGGAAACATCTTATACTAATTTAGTAAATTTGTTTCATATAGCCAATGAAATTACGATGATTTGGCTGAATACCTCAAGGTGATTTTTATCATAAACTAAAAGGCTTTAGATAATATGCGATGGAGCGATTTTTATTTGTAGCCATAATTTTTTTTAACGTTATTGCTATTAATTCGCAGGAACAACGGCATACTGTCCTGATGCCCGGATTGAGAGCACATTATGGTTTTATAATACCTCATTCGAGTACAATAAAAGATATTACGTGGTCTAGGCCACGGGGTTTTGAAGCTGATCTTTCCTGGTTGCTCATGGGTGAGTCGAGTTGGCGCTATTGTTTTTGTTATCCCAGAGCAGGGTTTTCTTTTTTCTTTATCAATTTTGGAAATCCCGAGGTGCTGGGAAATTCCTATTCATTGTATATGTTTATTGAGCCTTTGCTTGGTGCAGGCAGGAAAATATATGGTTCAATAAGGTTTGGCATAGGGCCTACATATCTGAATAATGTATATGATTCCATTACAAATCCGGCCAACAGGTTTTACAGTTCACCCGTAAGTTTTGTTGTTTTATTAAATGCAGGCATTAATTTTCAGATTCAGGAAAAAATAAATCTGAGGTTATCAGGGTATTTTAATCATATCTCAAATGGAGGCATTAAAAATCCGAATACCGGTATAAATTATCCCACCATAAGCATGGGTGTTGACTATCGCATTAATCCTTTGCCTTTTCAGCACAGAGTCAGAGACAGGTCAACGGAGTTAATACCATACCGCAGTCGCTGGGATGCAGGTATAGTTGCAACAGCCAAAACAGACATCAAGGGTGAGGAAAGTTATCTGGTGACAGGGTTGCTGGCAAATTATTGTCATGTTATCGGACGTATCAGTGGAATGAATATGGGGCTTGAGTTTATTGCTGATTTCGCTGACAGGCATGAGATTTACAGGCTGGCAGAAACTAAGGGCACTGAAATAGTGGACCACAAATATCTGGCTGCCCTAATCGGGCATGATTTGCTTTTAGGAAGGTTTAATTTTCAGATACAATTGGGTGCATATATTTATTCACCATTCAAAAGAATGGATCCGGTATTTCAGCGCTATTCCCTTTCGTTCTATCTGAATAGGAACATCTATGCAGGAATAAGTGTTAAAGCTCACCGCTATGTGGCAGATTTTATGGATGTTAGGATTGGCTATTCATTTTCAACAAAAAAGTAATATAATTGTTGACAAAATAAAAGCTTATGAGTAAGACAATATTATTAACCGGTGCATCGGGAGGAATTGGTTATGCAATGGCCAGGGTTTTTGCTGAAAAGGGTTATAATCTGGTATTGGTAGCCAGAAGAAAAGAGCCAATGGAAATGCTTGCGGATGAAGTAAACAAAAAATATGGAATTGAAACATCCATTGTTATCCAGGATCTGGCACAGGAGGGAGCGGGGAAAAAATTATATGAAGCTATAGACCATATGGGGATTCATCCGGATATCCTTATAAACAATGCCGGTTTTGCTGATTATGGAAAATTTGTTGAACGGGGCTGGGAAAAAGTAAGAGATATGATTATGGTAAACATACTGGCACTTACCGAAATTACCAGGATGTTTGCCGCTGATATGGTGAGAAGAGGTAGTGGCAAAATATTGAATGTGGCATCCACTGCAGCATTTCAACCTGGCCCACTTATGGCAGTATATTTTGCTTCAAAGGCTTATGTGCTTTCTTTTTCCGAAGCCATATCAAATGAGTTAAAGGGGACAGGAGTTACCGTAACAGCATTATGTCCCGGTCCGACTCAGAGTGGTTTTGTTGAAAGGGCTGAGATGTCCAGTTCAAAGATGTTCAGGGTTATCAAACCAGTAAGCAGTGAGAAGGTAGCCCGTTATGCCTATCATGCCTTAATGGCGGGTAAAGTTGTTGCCATACCAGGATTGTTGAATAAAATGAGTGCAATGAGCAGCAGGTTTTTCCCGCGTAGTATTGTCAGATACTTCATGCGCAAAATATCTGACCCGGTGTAATCATCTTAAGTAACAATCAGATTAACAGGTCAGAATGTGTATTCAATCGAAAGCACTTTTTCGAGTGATTCTTTGTTAATTTCGTCTTTAATTAGGTAACTACGGGCTCCTGCTTCAATCATTTGTACAATATAATTCATTTCGGAGTGGAATGACACCGCAATGACTATAAGATTACGATAAAGTTTGGTAGCTTCGCGGGTGGCTTCCACGCCGCTCATACCTGGCATGCTGATATCCATAAAAACCAGGTCAAATATTTTGTTTCTGAGAATTTCAAGACATTCGTTTCCGTTGCTTGCTTCACTGATTTTTTCAATGCGGTCGCTGAAAAAATCGGTAAGCATATATTTCAAGGCATTGACAAAATGAGGGTTATCATCTACAATGAGAATTTTTAACTTTTTCATATACATATTTTATTGCATAGCTTCTATAAATATAGAAAAAAGACGGGAAGCCGGAAAAAATCCGACCCCCCGCTTCCTACCTAAATCCAACCAAACCCTAAAACTACATAAACCCAGATAAGGGTTTATTAAGAGTATTTTTTTATATTTTAAAATTAATTCCTTTTTTTGACTAATTGATTCCACTTAAGGATCAATACAAATTTATCTGATTTAAAACATTAAAGATAGCGAAAAATTACTTAATTTTTTGCGAAATAATACGTATTTTTTTTTGAGTAAAAACCGACAGTGTTAAGTTATAAAGGGATGATTTTGTTTTTTATAGCATATACAACCAGGCTGATGGAATTTTTAGACCCTGTTTTAGCAAGCAGGCTGGCACGGTGGCGTTCAACAGTGCGATGGCTGATACAGAGTTGTTCGGCAATTTGTTGGTTTGATAAACCTTTACAGATGAGATTGAGAATGTCTTTCTCACGGCGTGTTAGCAATGGTTTTACATCAGGAGTTTTATTTTTAATAATAGACAAAAGCAGTTCCTGCGAAAAATAAGTACCGCCGGCCAGCACCTTAAGAATAGCCTGAAATAATTCCTGAGTATCCATATCTTTAAGTAAGAATCCTTTTATACCCAGTTCAATCATTGTATTATAATATTCTGTTTCTCCGTACATTGAGAGGACTATAATTTTCAGGTCGGGATATTTTTTTAGTACTGATTTTGTTGTTTCGATACCATTCATAACAGGCATACCGATATCCATCAGTACGACATCAGGCTTAATAAAATCAATAAGTTCAAGAAATTCTTTGCCATTTGATGCTTCCCCGACCACTTCCATATCGTTTCGTTCATTAATAATAAATTTTAATCCATTACGAAATAAACGATGGTCATCTACAAGGAATATACGGGCTTTTGACATGATATTAGATTTTTCGGGTAAAATAATGTGACATGATTAATGTGCAATAAAAAAATGACGGCTTTCATGGCCATCATTGCTGACTGGTACTTTGCATTCACAACTCATTCCTTTTACCGGCAGGTTTATAAATGAGTAGGTTCCGTTGAGCGCCTGTATGCGGCTTATGATATTTGATATTCCCATCCCGTGAGGTTCTTTATTATTAACGAATTCGGCAGGTAATCCCTGCCCGTCGTCAGTGTAAACAAGTTCCAGCATCTCATTAGAATAATTAAGAGATATAGAAATTGACTTACCACCGGAATGTTTCATGGTGTTATTTATTAATTCCTTAACGATACGATAAATTGAAATTTCTATCAACTCGTGGAAACGATAATTTTCAAGATTGGTTTCAAAATTGATAGAATAAATTTGAGAAATATGATTGATAAATGATTCGATGGCAGCCTTAAGTCCATAAGCAGAAAGGATATAAGGATTCAGAGCGTTTGAAATTTCTTTGGTGCTTTGAATGACTTCTTTTAATATATCCTTTAACTGCTGAATGATGAAATCATATTTTTCTTTACTCGGCATGGTTTGCAATGAATTTACATACATCTTCATGCTTGATAGCAAAGGCCCTATTTCATCATGCAGGTTTTTGGCGAAATTTTCTCTCTCTTTTTCTTCTGTAATAATTATTGTATCAACAATTTTTTTCTCAAACTGTTTTCTTTCAGTAATATCTCTTATTACAGACAGAACAGCTTTTTTGCCTTCATAGTCTATGAGTTTGCTGTTAATTTCAGCCGGTATAATTGTTTTTTGCTTGGTAATAAATTCCATTTCTATAGGAGGGACTTCCTTACCACTGAAAATCTGATTAATACGTTCAATTGTTTTTGCTTTATATTTTTCTGAAATAATATCTATTGGTGAAATACTCATCAGTTCCTCAAGGCTGTAACCTATTTTTTTTAAAGCCATATTGTTTACTACACGAAAACGGAAATTTTCATCCATGATAGCAATAGAATCACTGCTGTTGTCGAAGATATTCCTGAATTTCAGTTCGCTTTCGCGGATGGCATTTTCGGCAGCCTTCCGGATGGTAATATCTCTGACAATGGCATGCAGGTAAACCATACCAGCAAGTTCGATTCTGTTAAGCGAGACTTCTGTATCAAAAACAGAACCATCAAGCCGGCAATGCTGCCATTCAAAAAACTGAGGGATTCCTTCATAAGCCATTGAAATTTTTTCCAGGGCTTTTTCGCGCGAAGGCCTTCCGTCGGGTTGAAATTCGGGAGAAAATTCATAAGGCGGTTTCCCGATTATTTGTTCGCGCGTGCATTGAAACATTTTTAATGTAGCGGAATTACAATCAATGAAACGGTCATCAGTCATCATAAAAATAGCATCGTGCGCTGTTTCGAACAGATTTCTGTATTTCTCCTCGCTTTCAACCAATTTTCTTTCGGTCTTCTTTCGTTCAGTCACATCCCTGCAGGTGACAATTATACCATTAATAGCTTTATGATCAAGCATATTATTGGCTATTGCCTCAAGGACAACATAATGGCCTTTGCGGTGTTTTGCCCTGAATTCAGTTGGAATATAATCATTCATTTTAAGTAAAACCTCGGCAAGATCTTTTTGTATTTGCTGAAGATCATCAGGATGAATAAATTCCACTGCATTTTTACCAATTATGCTTTCCGGATCATAGCCCAAAATTTTCGTGGCAGATGGGGAAAAATATTGTATCGTAAAATTCTTATCTAATATTAATATAATGTCTGAAAGATACTGAAGAATACTGCGGAATCGTTCCTCACTTTGTATAAGAGCCTTTTCAGCATCTCTGCGTTGAATAACGTTAATAAAAATATCACCTGTTACTTTCAATAAGGTGCCATCACCGTCTTTCCATTCAAATTTATTTTCAGAAGAAAGTAAACCAATAAAGCCTAAAATATCGCCTTTTAAAAATACAGCCCTCAATTTGACCTTTTTAAAGCCTTTAATGTCAGTTTTCAGTAATTGTTTTTCTGAAGCCTGTGAAATAAAATCGTCAGCAGATAATGTTAATTCTTCCTGATTTTTAAAATGATCAACAAGCCATTTGACTTTTGAGTGGAGAATTCCGTAAAATGAAGTTTTATTTATCCATATTTTATCATTATGCCACAAGTAGCTCAGACTAACTGTATTTTCAACAGAAGAAGATAGTGCAAGAAATCCGGCATCAGAACAAGTAATCTGACAAATCTCGCTGATTGAGGCTTCAATAGTCTGGTCTATTTTTTCGGAAGGCAGGTTTATAAAACTGGAAGATATTTTGGAAACAAGTTGTTCGAGTTTGGTTTTATAATGAATTGATTCATCGGCTTTTTTCTGCTCGGTAATATCTCTTATAGAATACCAGATACTGGTTAATTTTTTTCTGACAACCAGGCCGATAATATTGTTTTGTAAATATAACAGTTTGTCATTTTTTTTTAAGACTGATTCAAAATTTGTAAGGTGGTACCGGTTTTCAATGAATTGAACCGCTACACGCAGATTATCCGGGACATGATGTTGCTTAAAGAAAACTGAAACGGGCTGGCCGGTAATTTCATCTGAAACTGTATGCCCCCAGATTCTCAGGAATGCTTTATTAGCTTCTGTGAAAATTCCGTTATTATAAATATATTCCAATTGTTTTTTCAGTGACAACCGGGTGTCCATAGGTAATTTCAAGGTAATGCATGATATTCCGTCGTTAGTTAGTTCTGTGAAATTTTTCAATCGGTTTTCGCTGATTTTGAGTTTTTCCTTACTTTTTTTAAGTTGGGAAGCGCTTATGTTTACTTTGTTTTCTAATTGGGCTTTATATAATTCAAGCTCCTCAGCGATAAGATTCCATTCGGTATCTTTCATTGAAAGTTCTTCACGCAGGTTTTTCAGTTCATCATTAAGTTGCCTGATTCTTTTTTTTAGCCCCTTTACATCTTTAGCTGCCTCAGCTGGTTTCATATTGAATAATCCTCACTGGTTAAGATACATTCAAGTCACATTTAATAAAGTTATTAATTTTTTTATGAAGGCCTATACTTTAGGTCAATACATTATCTTTATATTTTTCATTTTTATTATTGAGAGATTTACTGATGGCAGGAATCTATATTCATATACCATTTTGTTACTCTATTTGCCATTATTGTGATTTTTATAAAGTACCAGCGCTTGGCTTAAAAGATGCGTTTATTAGTGCTTTGTTAAGAGAAATTGAAGTGCGTGCCGATTATCTGGGCGACGTAGCAGTGGAAACGATTTATTTTGGAGGAGGGACTCCTTCAGTATTGAAAGTAAACGAAATAAACACCATTCTGAATAAGATTGCTTTACATTTTAGAATTGAGAAGGATTGTGAAATAACGCTGGAAGCCAACCCGGATGACCTTACAGATGATTATCTGTTTTCTATAAGAGAAAATACCGTCATTAACAGGCTAAGTATTGGCATCCAGTCGTTTCATGATAAAGATTTAAAATTAATGAACCGCCGGCATAACGCTGATGAGGCTTATGGCAGTATAAGGCGGGCAATCAGTTTTGACTTCAGGAATATCAGTGTTGATTTCATATATGGAATTCCGGGCTCTTTTGTTGCTGAACTTGAGGAGAACCTGGATCGGTTATTTGATTTTAATATTCAACACATTTCAGCTTATCATTTAACTTTTGAGCGCGGAACAGTATTGTATAAGAAAGCCGAAAAAGGAGTTATTAAACCGGTGAATGATGAGGAGAGTTTTAACCAGTTTGAAAAATTAATTGAAAAACTAAGGGAAAAGGGGTTCATCCATTATGAAATATCAAACTGGGCCAGGGAAGGATATTTTTCAAGGCATAATGCAAATTACTGGAAAAGGAAACCTTATTTAGGGTTAGGGCCATCAGCACATTCATATAATTTAATTTCACGCCGGTGGAATATTTCCAATGTAAAGCGTTACACAGAAAGTATTCAGAATGGATGTCCGGCGTTTGAAGAAGAAACCCTTACCCAGGCTGACCATTATAACGAATATTTACTTACCTCGTTAAGGACCATGTGGGGAGCAAATTTGGATGAAGTTAAAAAAAATTTCGGGGAGCTTGCAGCAGAAAAATTAATCGAAAAAAGTAAAAAATATATTTTATCAGGCCACATGATAAGAAAAGCACAAATGCTGAAACTCACAAACACCGGATATTTTATATCCGATACGATTGTTAGTGATTTGATGGAAATAAACAAAAAATAAAAAGGGTTGATGCAAAAAAGGCACCAACCCCTGAAATATCTTTAAAGTCAAATTTATTTAAGTGTAAAAACGGCTGATCCGATTTCATAGCCTTCGGCATAAAGAATGGCAGTGTAATTGCCCGGTTTGAGTTCTTCCGTTTTATCCCAGTATATTTTTACATCTATGTCTTTATTATCATAGTCAAGTTCACGTTTTGCAGAATATACTATCTTTTCATTATTAAAAGTAAATAAATCACCTGAAGAATTTGACAATGCTATATTATCGGGGTTAAGAATTCTGAGATAGATGACTTTTTTTCCTGGTTCGGCAACAGCATTTTCACGCACAGTAAAGCCTACGGCAATCTTGGCAATTTTCTTTGCTTTATTGGTTGTATTATCACCTTTTGTCATGGGTTCCACAACAATACCTTTGGCAGAGAGTACCTTGGCAAGTTTAACCTGTGTGCTCAGAATTTCTTTTTCTTTTGAAAGTTCAACATTCTGTGATTCCGCCATAGAAAGTTGTTGCCGTACCTGTAAATTTTCTTCTGTCAGCATGCGGTTGCGCGTATTGAGTGAGTCAATCTGAACAATATAGCTGCGCATAACTTTACGCAATGTTTCGAGTTCTTCCTTGTATTTTTTAATTTTTTCAGCATCAGAGGCCTGAATTCTTAATAGTCTTCTGATTTTTTCCTGTTCTTTTGTGAGTAATGTGTTAATGCTGTCACTTTCTGTTTTAAGAGAATCGTATTCAACAATCATGTCTCTCAGTTGCTTTTCAAGGTCACTTTTTACATCTTCAAGAATTTCTTTTTCAACAGTTGTGTCTTCAAGTTTTTGAGATTCAGAATAATATTTGTAGCCTAACACTGCAACTGCAATTGCCAGAATAATAACAATAATCACAAGTACTACGGGGGTCTTTTTTTCTGGATTCTGATAGGTGTTTACTTTAGTTTCCATATTTATTAAAGGTTATTAAAATTTAAAGTGCAAATATATAACATATACATTG
>JAJUGM010000111.1 GCA_029268165.1 Bacteroidota bacterium | reverse complement strand
GATTTCTCAAAAATAAATATTAACGATTTGAGTATTATCTCTGCTGGTTCAGATATCACTGCAGATGAATGGTTAACAGCAGAACAAATACCTGTTAAGGCTTATTTTATGCGGAAAGATATTATGGGGATGGAACATCTTGAATATGCGGCTGGCCTGCCACCATTCCTGCGGGGACCTTATTCTACCATGTATGTCATGCAACCATGGACTATAAGGCAATATGCCGGGTATTCAACTGCCGAAGAATCAAATGCTTTTTACAGGCGTAATCTGGCAGCCGGCCAGAAAGGCCTTTCAGTGGCATTCGACCTGGCAACTCACCGTGGCTACGATTCTGATCATGAACGCGTTGTAGGCGACGTTGGCAAAGCCGGGGTAGCCGTTGATTCTGTGTTGGATATGAAAATACTTTTTGACCAGATTCCACTTAATCAGATGTCGGTTTCAATGACCATGAACGGAGCTGTTTTGCCTATCATGGCCTTTTATATTGTGGCAGCTCTTGAACAGGGAGCAAAACTTGAGGAACTGAGCGGTACCATTCAGAATGATATTCTCAAGGAGTTTATGGTGAGAAATACATATATCTATCCTCCTGAAACCTCGATGCGTATTATTGCAGATATTTTCAAATATACTTCAAAGTACATGCCCAGGTTCAATTCAATCAGCATATCAGGTTATCACATGCAGGAAGCAGGTGCAACAGCCGACATTGAACTGGCCTACACACTGGCCGACGGGCTTGAATACCTGCGCACCGGAATTAATGCCGGGCTCGATATTGATACCTTTGCGCCACGAATATCCTTTTTCTGGGCTATTGGGATGAATCATTTTATGGAAATTGCCAAAATGCGAGCTGCCCGCATGCTCTGGGCAAAAATAGTCAGGCAGTTTCATCCTAAAAATCCCAAATCCATGGCTCTGCGAACCCATTCACAGACATCGGGATGGAGCCTTACCGAACAGGACCCTTTTAATAACATAACCCGCACTTGCATTGAAGCTATGGCAGCAGTTTTAGGCCACACACAATCTTTACATACCAATGCGCTTGATGAAGCTATCGCTTTGCCTACCGACTTTTCAGCGCGCATAGCCCGTAATACCCAGCTATATCTTCAGGAAGAAACTTTTATTACCCGCACTGTTGACCCCTGGGCAGGATCATACTATGTTGAATATCTTACACATGAAATAGCTCATAAGGCATGGGAACATATACAGGAAATTGAAAAGCTCGGAGGTATGGCCAAAGCTATTGAAACCGGAATACCAAAAATGAAGATTGAAGAAGCAGCGGCGCGCAAACAGGCACGCATTGATTCAAAAAAAGATATCATTGTGGGGGTTAATAAATTTAAACCCGATAAAGAGGAACCTGTTGATATTCTTGAAGTTGATAATACAGCAGTAAGAGATGCGCAGATAAAACGCCTCGCCAAGCTTAAAGCAACACGCGATAACAATGCTGTACAGGCAGCCCTTGACAGAATTACCGAATCAGTCAGAACCGGCGAAGGAAACCTGCTTGAATTATCAGTAGAAGCTGCCAGATGTAGATCTACCCTTGGCGAAATTTCGTATGCTATTGAAAAGGTTTGCGGCCGGTATAAAGCTGTCATCAGGTCTGTTTCAGGAATATATTTATCTGAGTCGATGCAGGATGAGGATTTCAGAATTGCCAGCGAGCTCTGCAAACAATTTGCCAGACGTGAAGGCCGGCAACCCCGTATAATGATTGCTAAAATGGGCCAGGATGGACATGACCGTGGTGCTAAAGTAGTATCCACTGGCTATGCCGATATCGGTTTTGATGTGGATATCGGTCCGCTTTTCCAGACTCCTGCCGAAGCAGCCCGTCAGGCCGTTGAAAATGACGTGCATGTACTGGGCATATCAAGCCTGGCAGGAGGACATAAAACACTCGTCCCCCAGGTAATTGAAGAACTTAAAAAACTCAACCGCGAAGATATTATGGTAATTGTCGGAGGCGTAATCCCCCACCAGGATTACGATTTCTTATATAAATCAGGAGTAGTGGGAATTTTTGGCCCTGGTTCCTCTGTGTCAGTCGCCGCTAGAAAAATACTCGAAATATTAATAGATTAAATAATATTATTTAGTTGTTTTTCAGGCACAGAGTAATTAAATTTGTGTTGGGAGTATGATGTTCCATAGTATTTTAGATATCTGATAAACCAGATTAAAAATTAAAAACACGTAAAAGTAAAGAACATTAACCATGAACGAACAAAATTCGACAGCAGGCCAGGGATTGGGGGTTGCAGGCCTGATTATGGGAATTATAGCTATTCCGCTTGGATTAATACCTTGCACTTTCCTTGTCGCCCTTGTTTTCGGTATTGTAGGCATTGTTCTGAGCTCAATAGCACTATCACAGGCAAACCGCTA
Organism: Bacteroidota bacterium; assembly: GCA_029268165.1. Classification (GTDB taxonomy): domain Bacteria; phylum Bacteroidota; class Bacteroidia; order Bacteroidales; family UBA10428; genus UBA5072. The sequence continues at coordinate 7,017 of JAJUGM010000111.1, read as the reverse complement.
TAACAGTCCGAAAGGAATTATTATCGCTGCCCTTGTATGCTCAGTACTTGGCTTCTCATTTGCCTTAACCTGGGGCATTGCATTAAAAAATTCTTCTCCTATCATTAAGAAAATTATTTATGAAATAAAAAAAGAAGGCGACTTTGATGAAGTATTCAACGACCTGGAGAATGAGGCCGAAGATGTGCTCAAAGACCTTGAAGAAGAAAAATCCGGGGAACCTGTGACACCTGCCAGTGATGAAAAAGAAAATGCCATGATTGATACATTGAAGGCCCTGGAAGGAATTAATAATCAGTGAAAACAATAAGCACAATATTTATAAAGTCTTTAACTGTACCCTATTTAATAGTAAACTTTTTTATTTTCCTTTTTATAATAGCCATTTTTATCTATTTTTCACTTTTTTCTGCAACAAAAAACAATTATCCCCTTCAAAGCTCACTTGAAATTATTCATGCCGGTAAGGAAATCAGCTCAGGCCTTTCACATAGTTTTTCAGAAATTATCAGAGGCAACCTCAGGTCGGCCAAAGAATACAATATTTATGGGTTAAACATCTTCTTGTTTTTTGCATTGCAACTTTTAATGCGAATCTTGTTTACCCTTCTTTTTCATTTAACTAACCGGTCAAAAAATATCATATTTGTTGATGTTATCATAAGTTTAATACTTTTTCTGACATTGTTTTCCCCATTTATTCAGCGATTAATAGTTCTAATCCTGGAGTAAGGTTGAATAAAACCTGCATCATCCGTTGGATTATTTTACAATATTATTTAAGTACGTATATTTGTACTTAATTAAACATCTGTATTTTAAAATATGATTGCTGCAAATTATACCGAATTCAGAACCCGGTTGAAAAAATACCTTGATAATGTAGAGGAAAATAATGAGACCTTGATTATAAAGAGAGGTTCTGGTAAAGGGGCTGTTCTTATTTCCCTGGATGAATATAATTCTATGATGGAAACCTTACATCTACTTAGTTCCAAAGCAAATGCTGATAGACTCTATGAATCAATTGACCAGATGAGAAAAGGCAAAGTTGTTCGCAAGCGTTTATTAAAATTAGAATGAGAATTACTTTTTCAAAAAATGCATGGGAAGATTATACCTCATGGTTAAATGAGGATAAGAACATATTGAAAAAGATAAATGAATTAATAAAAGATATTCAAAAGACTCCTTTTGAAGGCAAAGGCAAACCAGAGCCTTTGAAATATGATCTTGCAGGATTTTGGTCGCGACGAATAGAAAGGGAACATCGTTTAGTTTATCAAATTAGCAGTAATGAGATGTTGATTTATAGTTGTCGCTATCATTATGACAAATAATAATATACTCTCATATTATTTACCGGGTATCAGATGTATTTATCTCATAAGCCCTGTAAACAAGTTAATCAGTGAATATAACCATAAAATCATTTATTCATTCAGAAATTCCTTTAATAACATCAGCCTGTCAGGCCTTATGCCTTTTTCAGTTTGCTTCAAGGTGCAACATTCTGTTTGAATATCATGTTCAAAGAAGAAAGTATAATTTTTTTGAAATGCCTCATTCAGGAATTCTTCACGTTCTCTCATCGAAACAAGGGGCTGTGTGTCATAGCCACATACCCATGCAATGGGAATATGAGCAACAGTAGGAAAAAGGTCCGATACATAAACAAGCTTTTTTCTCTCGTTAAAATGAATTATAGGTATTGCCATACCGGCAGTATGGCCATAAAATAAACGGATTTCCAGGCCGGGATAGAGAAAATCAGACTGTTCAATAAAATCTAACTGGTTATTTTCAAAAAGGGGCATAAAATTCTCTTTGAGATATGATGCTTTCTCCCGTGCATTGGGATTCAGTGCCCATTCCCATTGGTCATTGCTTATCCAGAATGTTGCTTCAGGAAAAGCAGGTTTCAGCCTGTTGCTTTCTTTATCATATACCACTGCACCACCGCAATGATCAAAATGCAGGTGGGTTAAAACTACATCGGTTATTGATTCAGGTGCTGTACCTGCTTTTTTTAAAGATGATTCAAGGGAATCCCCGCCATTGAGATAATAATGATCAAAGAATTTTTCATCCTGCTTTGTACCTATTCCTGCATCAATCAGTATTTTTCTTTTACCATCTTCTATTAAAAGACAGCGCATACTGAGGTTACAAAGGTTATTCTCATCGGCAGGGTATGCTTTCTGCCAAAGGGTTTTAGGTACCACACCAAACATGGCTCCTCCGTCAAGTTTGAAATTTCCGGTTTCTATTTTCTGAATCTTCATGATTGATAACTAAAATAATATTCAGCAAAATAAATATAAAAGAAAATGAAAAAGTGCCTAAGTGGAAAAGTGATAGCTTAAATATTTTAATAACATAAACAAAATATTTAGGTTTGCAATATGATTATAACTAAGTAACATGCAAAAGGTTCATTTTATTGCCATTGGGGGTGCTGCCATGCATGCGCTGGCCATTGAGCTTAAAAACAAGGGATATACCATTACCGGCTCCGATGATGAAATTTTTGAACCATCACGTTCTCTTTTATCCAGGCACGGATTGCTGCCTGAGGTGCCCGGATGGTTTCCTGAAAAAATCACTTCTGACCTTGATGCCGTTATCCTTGGAATGCATGCACATACCGACAATCCCGAATTGCAGAAAGCACTGAAAAAAGGTATTCGCATTTATTCTTATCCTGAATTTCTGTTCGAACAAACAAAAAATAAAAAAAGAGTTGTTATTGCCGGCAGTCATGGTAAAACAACCATTACGGCCATAGTAATGCACGTGCTCAGGTATAATGAGGTAAAATTCGATTACCTTGCGGGCTCACGTATTGAGGGTTTTAATAACACGGTAGGCCTTGATGATGAATCGGAAATAGCGGTTTTTGAAGGGGATGAATACCTTGCTTCAGCGCTCGATAAACGACCAAAATTTCATATTTATAAACCTCATATTGCCCTGATAAGTGGTATTGCATGGGATCATATTAATGTATTTCCTACTTTCGAACATTACAAAGAACAATTCAGCCTATTCATCAATAATTTGCCTGATGACGGATTGCTGACATATTATGAGAACGATGCAGTATTAGCGGAAACGGTCAAGCAGTCTGTTTCCACAGCAAAAAAGATTCCTTATAAAACACATGATTATGTTGTTGAACATGAAAAAACATTTTTACTGGCAGAAGGACGAAAAATACCGCTTGAAATCTTCGGGCAACATAACCTTCAAAACATCAGCGGCGCCGGAATAATCTGTGAAGCATTAAATATCAGTCGAAGTAAATTTTATGAAGCTATCATATCCTTCAGAGGTGCAGGCAAACGCCTTCAGCTTTTGGGTCGGAATGAAGAAACCGCAGTGTTTCTCGATTTTGCCCATTCACCGTCAAAAATAAAGGCCACTATTGATGCTGTGAAAGAGCAATTCCCCGATAAAAAGCTGGTAGCATGTTTTGAGCTTCATACATACAGCAGCCTTACAAAGTCGTTTCTGCCTTATTACCACAAAACTATGAAAAATGCTGACGAGGCAATAGTGTTTTATAACCCTGAAACCATAAAGAACAAAAGGCTTGAAGATATTTCGCCGCAGGAAATCTATAACGCTTTTGGAAAAAAGGGATTAAACATATTCACTTCTGCAAATGATTTGCATAAATACCTTAACAGCATTTCTTATCATAATAAGGTACTTCTGTTAATGAGTTCAGGAAATTTCGGAGGTATTAATTTTCATCAACTGACTGAAACAATTTGCAGCAAAAATCAGTAAAATAAAATACAAACCTATTTTTTAATCTACACTTAAAACTACATAAATTATGGAAATAAAAGGAACTGCCGTAAGATCAATTCCTGAATTTATTAAAAATAACCATCTCGGTAAATATGATGTATGGCTTGAATCATTGCCAGAAACATCAAAACAGGTTTTTCAGAACCCCATTTTGCCTGCTAACTGGTATCCTATGGATGTTGCGGCAACAATACCCACGAAAAAACTGGGTGAAATCCTGTATAACGATCCGCTAGAGGGTGCATGGCAAAGCGGCAGATACAGTGCTGATATTGCATTAAAAGGCATTTATAAGTTTTTCATTCAGGCGGCATCGCCATTTTTTATTATCAACAGGGCAGGCAAGGTGCTTTCAACTTACTATCAGCCATCGGAAATGAAAGTGGTTGATAAAGGCGATAATTGGGTAATTCTTCATATCACCCATTTTGAAGAGCCAAACGATATAATTGAAAACCGCATCGGGGGTTGGATTGAACGGGCTCTTGAAATTCACGGCGTTTCTTCGGTGACAGTGGAAATACCCAAATCACTCACCCGAGGAGATAAAGTGACCGAATTCCGCGTTAACTGGAAGTACTCTTAAAACGCTGAATACTCTACTCTTGCCGCAACAAAAACAAAAATATTTAAATCATATTGTAAGGTAAAAAAAATATTTTACCTTTGCATTCCCAATTTTAAACAAAAAAAGTTGGTCCGTTCGTCTAGGGGTTAGGACGCAAGGTTTTCATCCTTGTAACAGGGGTTCGATTCCCCTACGGACTACTAAGAAAGCCGTCAGGAAAGACGGCTTTCTTATTTTCTGTCAATTTGTCGCTTTTTAAATCATGGCAAATTATTTGTAAAATATTGAAAATACTTATGTAAAATATTATTCAGAATATGGTGAAAAAGGAAAATATCGAAAAAGATAATCCCGAGAAAGAACAATCAGTTAAGGAACAACAGGAAAAGGATGCTCAACACGCTAAAAAACACAGAAAAACTGATGCCAAGTCAGCTGATTCTGCCAAAAAAACGCATGACGAAGAAATAGAAAAGTTGAAGCATGAAATGAAGGAAAAAGAAGAAAAAATTAACGAGCTACAGGATAAATATTTGCGTCTTTCGGCTGAATTTGATAACTATCGAAAACGCACATTAAAAGAAAAGTCAGAACTCATAAGAACTGCAGGGGAAGAAATATTAAAAAAAATTCTGCCTGTGGTGGATAATTTTGAAAGAGGCCTGAAAGCCATGGAACAATCGCAGGACTTAGCATCGCTTAAAGAAGGAGTAATGCTTATATACAATCATTTCAGAGATTTTTTGCAACAGCAAGGTATAAAAGAAATCAGTACGATGAATGAGCCATTAAATATTGATTTGCATGAAGCTATCACTACTGTTCCTGCCCCAAGTGAAGAACTGAAGGGCAAGATTGTTGATGTTATAGAAAAAGGATATACCTTGCATGACAAGGTAATTCGTTATTCGAAAGTGGTGATTGGTGAATAATTATTAATCAGGATACTTGATAACCCTTAAAAAATGGCAAAAAGAGATTACTATGAAATACTGGAAGTACCACGGAATGCTTCACAGGAAGAAATAAAAAAAGCCTACAGGAAACAGGCACTGAAATATCATCCCGACCGCAATCCGGGTAATAAAGAGGCTGAAGAAAAATTTAAAGAAGCTGCCGAAGCGTACGAAGTATTAAGCGATGAGCAAAAGCGTGCACGTTATGATCAGTTTGGGCATGCCGGTTTAGGCGGAGCCAGCGGAGATTTCAGCGGACAGGGGATGACCATTGAAGATATTTTTGCACAGTTTGGCGATATTTTCAACGATTTCGGTTTCGGAGGTTTCGGAGGTTTCACCAGCCGATCGAGAAGCGGAGGAGGCCAAAGATTAAGCAGAGGGTCAAACCTTCGTGTTAAAGTTAAACTCACGCTCGAAGAAATCAATAAAGGCATTGAAAAAAAGTTGAAAGTATCCAAGTATGTCACCTGTGATGCTTGTTCAGGGACAGGCGCTTCAGGTGGAAATGCTTATTCCACATGTTCCACATGCCGTGGTTCCGGACATGTAACCAGGGTAACCAACACTTTTCTGGGACAAATGTCAACTACACAGGTATGCCCGTCATGCGACGGAGAAGGCAGGGTTATCACGTCAAAATGTCACAAATGCGGAGGCGAAGGTGTCATCAGGGGTCAGGAAGTCATCCCTGTCAGAATTCCAGCAGGCGTTGCCGAAGGTATGCAGCTTTCGGTAAGCGGTAAAGGTAATGCCGCCAGAAGAGGGGGCATCAATGGTGACCTGCTTGTTATTATTGAAGAAGAAAAACATCCTGAACTCATCAGGGAAGGCAATGACCTGTTGTACAACCTTAACCTTTCTTTTGCACAGGCTGTCCTAGGCGGTCAGGTAGAAGTGCCAACCATTGACGGAAAAGTGAAAATAAAAATAGAACCCGGTACACAACCCGGTAAAATACTTCGCCTTAGAGGCAAAGGCCTGCCTGAAGTTAACAGTTACGGCCATGGCGACCTGCTCGTCAGCGTCAATGTCTGGGTACCTAAAAACCTTTCAAAAGAAGAAAAACGCATACTTGAAAAACTAGATGAATCACCCAACTTCAAGCCTCCTAAAGGAAGTTCGGATAATGCTTTTTTCGACCGCATGAGAAATTATTTTGAATGATTTACCTATATTTGACCCAAACCTGAAAACAATATTTCAATGCCAGCACAGGATTTTTTTGAAGCCCGTAATATTGTAAAACGTTATGCATCGCAAACCGCACTCGATAATGTAAGCATCAGTATTCCCCAAGGCACTGTATACGGACTTTTAGGACCAAATGGCGCAGGAAAAACCACACTGCTGAGAATTATCAACCAGATAATCGCCCCTGATGAAGGCGAATTACTTTTCGAAGGACGTAAAATAAGCTTCGATGACCTGTATAACATTGGTTACCTGCCTGAAGAAAGAGGCCTTTATAAAAAAATGAAAGTAGGCGAACAGGCTCTTTACCTGGCAAGAATTAAAGGAATGAGCAAACATGATGCGCTGGCAAAACTGAAATATTGGTTCGAAAAATTCGAAATTCAGGCATGGTGGAATAAAAAGCTTGAAGAACTCTCCAAAGGCATGCAGCAAAAGGTACAGTTTATTGTCACTATTCTGCTCCAACCCAAATTGGTG
>JAJUGM010000110.1 GCA_029268165.1 Bacteroidota bacterium | reverse complement strand
TCCAGGAATAAAAATTCTAATAGTCCCCCGGGATAAAAACATATCAGAGGTTGTAATGGGATTAGGGAATAGGGCGGTTTGCAACAAATAAATAAATGAAAATACCAGACTGAAAATAACGACAAGCTGAATGAGTTCTTTAGGAGGTATTTTAATGGAATGTAAAAAGAAGTAAAATAGTAAAAAATACATATAACGCTGGCTTACTAAGGTGATTTTAAAGCCTTGCGAATGAAAATACTTGGCACTAAACATGCTTAAAATAACAGCAATGAATATTAAGATTACCTCAACCTGAAAATTTTTTATGAATTTTGAAGAGGTATCATAAATTGAATAAATAAACAGTAAAAATGCCATAACCATAGGGCTAATCAGTTCAAATTGCTTGATCATTCCTTCTGGCACAGCAGTTAATGTATAGAAGCTCAGCGATGATATGATAATCAGGTATAGGATAATTCTGTTCAGCATTGTTTTTTTTTCAATTGGGTTAAAATGTTATTAAATATTTGTGCGTTTGGGGTAAGGGAATAATTAGCCATAAAAATATTAAAGGCTTCTTTTGTATAATCCAATTCCCCTTTTAATACTTTTAATATGTTACTTTTAAAACTGCCGGCGTCATCAGATAGAATGACTGACCCATTGTGCGCGATGCCTTCTGCTCCTTTTGATGTACTTACAATTTGTGTCTTAAGGGCCATGGCTTCAATACATTTCAGACGGGTACCGCTACCATGAAGCAAAGGCACAATGGCTGCCTTAGCTCTAGCAATAACAGGTTTTATATTTTCAACTGTCCCTAATGCTGCAACATTGCAATATTTTCTTTTACTGTTGATTTTTTCCAAAATTTTTTCTGAATAGTATCCTGTAATTTTAAGCTCTGTCATTGCCGATAATTCTTTATCCCAAACGTTTTCAAGAAACCATTGCAATCCTGCAAAATTCTGGTAAGCATAAAAGTTACCTGACATAATAATATAATTCTCCTTTTCATCAGGGTTTATTTGATACTGAATATACTCATTTTCATCAATAAAGTTAGGTATCAGATACAATCGAGTAGCATTTAAAAAATGTTTGTAATAAATTATATCCTGTTCTGAGACAGCTATTAATGCATCGGCTTTATTAAAATACTTTCTTTCGTGGTACCTGTATATTCTGTACTCAATAAAGTTTGAAATTTTATTCTTTGGCGACTGAGAGGGCCTTTGCAGTATTAATTGTGCTTGTGCATTATGTGTGCCATATATCACAGGTAAAGCCAATTTTTTAAATACGTCAATATATTGTCCATAAAAATGATAATCAATATAAACTATGTCAGGTTTAAATTCTTTTAAAGCCATTAGGAGTAATGCAATAAAATTTTTGTCTTTTTTAAATGATGAAAGAGCTTCTTCCCATCTGCTCTGTTCTGTCCTGCTAAAACAAAAATCCAGAAAAGATATATGCCTGAAATTACTTTTCCATTCCTGGTTATCTGTCCTGCCAATAATAGCCAATGTATTTAATTCAAGGCGTTCAAAAAGCTGCAATAAACCCATAGTTCTTATCTTTTCACCTCCATATGGCGGAAAAGGCGCAATTTCGGTACAAAATAATAACTTCATGAAAATTCCCATATCAATAGCAAAACTATTTTAAATTAATTAAATATCAGCTTTGATATTCATAATACATGATGAAAAATTGATGAATGTTTTTCATTATATATATGAACCTCTTAATTAATTAGATGAGTTTATAATCGTTTTAAATACAATAATTATATTTTTGCAACCATAAACAATTGATTATGGAAAATATTTTTACAATAGCCTTACCGGTATACAAAAGGACTGATTATATAAGAAAAGCTTTGGACAGTGCTGTAAACCAAACTGTAAAATGCCGGATTTTACTTGTTGATAACAATTCTCCGCATGATGATTTCAGGAAGATTGTTGAAAGTTATAATGATCCTTTAATGAAATATATAAAGACAGATGAAACAGTACCGCAGGATGAGAATTTTAATAACTGTATCCGTTATTGTGAAACTCCCTGGCTTACCATACTGCATGACGATGATATGTTACATTGTCAGTATGTTGAAATGGCGCAGAAAATTATTAATCGTTGGGGTAACAGGATTGGGGGCTTTGCAGTTTCATGCAATGTGGGAGAACACGAGTGGGATGGTATCGCTCAGGTTAAAGAGCTTACAGATGATATAAGATTAGTTAAAGAATCCTATTTTTATTTTTCCCAGTTATCACCTTTTGTAGGTGTAACAATAAATAAAGAAATTGCGTTACAGCTTAAGGGTTTTAATGTTAATTTGCACCCCATAGCTGATTTTGATTTCTGGTACCGAATGAGTACCCATTCCAATATGTTATTTGTAAAGCAAGAACAGGCTTATTACCGGATCTCTCCAAATCAATCAACCAATCATCTGATTGATGCGATGATCAATAATGTTTACCAGTACCGGCTTAATCTTATAAAAAAAGGCAGGCACAATAACTGGCTTACCCGTTTATCACTTGAGGCATCAAGAATAAATAATATTGATTTTTTTAAACGTACCTATAAGAATGTCGTAATACCTGAAACATTTATAAATCATAAAGAATATTTACGTGCCAAACGGCTTCTGAAAAATCGTTTTATGTATAAATTAAGCTGGTGGAATATCCGTAGGTTGTCTTTTGGAAAAACTGATAATTTATAGTATAATGAATAAAACTAAAGGCAGTAAATCAATGTTGCCTTTTGAATCACTTTTAAATAACCTTACCTTCCGTTATATTCAGTATAAAAGAATACTCGATTTAAAACCTGTCCAGCGGAATAAGTTCGGGTGATAAACCGCGTTCAAGTAACATTTTTCTTATTTCTTCAGTATAAACTGCATTCATGATAATTACTACATCAGGCTGGTATTCTTTGAGGAAATCGGGGCCAACATATTGCTTGCCAATACCTGGTATATAGTTGCCCTGCATGTGGGGATTGATATCCACTACATGGTCAATAACCTTTTCGCGGTCGAAATGTGTGAGAAAACCAACTGATTTTGAACCGCCACCCCAGACAACTGTTTTAAGCCGGCGGTTGCGCAGTTCGGCAAATTTCTTTCTCCAGTTATCCAGGGTATTGTTGATTTTTGCAGTGAAAACCTTTGTCAGTTCTTTTAGTTCTTCAACCGATTCTTCAAGGGGATGTATTTTTGTTGAAATTTCGTTTACTGGTTTGGCTTCTATGAATAAGTACTGATCGTCATATTCGAGATACATGTCGAGTACTTCAAAGCCATTCATCCTGAAAAGCCTTGCCAGTGAACCCGGGCTCATATAAGTGCAATGTTCGTAAAAGATATCCCAGAATGCCTGTATTTTCAGAATACGGACAATACTTGGCACTTCAAAAAACAATATCACATCTTCCCTCTTCCCGATTGATTTTCTGATGGTTTTCAGAAAATCAGCCGTGCCGTGAATATGCTCCAGGGTATGTCGGCAACAAATACAATCGGCTTTCAGTTTACCATGTTCTTCTGAATAAAACTCTTTAATAAATGTTACATCCGGATTAGGTTTTGTGCGTCCTGGTATCCATGCCGGATCAACCCCTATTCCTTTGTTATTACCCAACTCACAAATCAGTGATATGAAATCGCCTTTACCACAACCAATTTCAATTACCGATTTATTGCGCATATCGTATTTTTTAATAAACCTTAATGTAACGCCTGAAATAAATTTCAGAAAAGTTGGTGAAAAACCTTGCTGGTCTTCATATCCCTTTGTATAATAATCGAGCGATGTATCAAATGAGGAATTATAAATAAAACCACAATGATTGCAAAAAGCAAGGGTAATATCTTTTCGTTCAATATTTACAGCCTCGTTATAATCTTTAATCGTAACCAGGCTATGTACCGGAGCATCTTTCACCGTAAAAAAGTTTTCCACTGAGGTACTATGGCAATTAGGGCATTTGATGTGTTTCATAAAAGCTTTTATGTTATACAAAAATTATTTGAGGTGTGACAGGCTGAAGTCGGGGTGTGACATATCTTTCTGAGAAACCACGGTAATTTCGACCGGCCATTTGATATTGAAGGCGGGGTCGTTATAACGTATTCCTCTTTCAGCACCCGGTGTATAAAACTGAGAAACCGGATAATATACCTCGCTGTTATCTTCAAGAGTAACAAATCCATGTGCAAAATTTTCAGGTACATATACCATCCGGTAATTATCGGCCGACAATTCGTTGCCAACCCATTGCATAAAGGTAGGCGACGCGGGACGTAAATCAACTATCACATCGAAGATTCTTCCCCGCGTGCAACGTATGAATTTCACTTCCTGATGAGGGTCAACCTGGTAATGCATGCCACGAATGGTGCCTTTCTTTCTGGAAAAAGATGTATTAAGCTGAACAAAATCAGGGTTGAGTCCGTGTTCAATAAATTCATTGCGGCACCAGGCCCGTCCGAAAAAACCGCGCTCATCTTCTATTTTCTTTATTTCAACCAGATAAGCGCCTTTCAGCGGAAGTTCTGTAAAAATCATTTGTAACTAATGTTATTGGTTAAGAAAAAAAATCATTTTATTTTATCCATTCGAGGCTATTATTGAGATAACCCTTTTCCTGCAATTTACTGAGTACTTTAAGTCGTATATATTTTGATTCCCTGAAATTGGGGTCATTAAAGTTCATTGCAATCAAGTTATCACGGATTTCATTAATTGTAGTCTGCAGATCGTGTTTTGGCTGATGGTTGGGCGCAAGTTTCTTAAACAGATCAAAATTAACCATGTAAGAGCGTTTATCAGGGCCGCCTTCGGGATTAACAGTAACCCTGCAACCCGGAATTGCTTTGGCTACCGCCTCAGCCAGCGGTTTTATCTGGTTATTCCATTCGTTTGATCCGGTATTCACTGCCAGAAAGTTACCGCCATTTTCTTTATCTCTTATAATACCCCACTCCACGGCTCTTGCCATATCTTTTGTATTAATCATGGGCCGCCAGGGTGAGCCGTCACTGAGAATATTGATTTCTTTATTTACCAGTGCGCCTGCAACAAAATCATTTAAAACAAGGTCGAGTCTAAGGCGGTTTGTAAACCCGCAGGCTGTTGCATAACGCAGACATGTGATTTTAAAACTGCCATCGGCAAGCGGAGCCAGTTCTTTTTCGGCATATACTTTTGAACGGGCATAGGCAGTAAGCGGATTAAGCTCATCGTCTTCTTTTTTTGGATAGTCACTGGCAGCACCATACATACTGCAACTTGACGCATAAACAAATGTTTTTACTCCGGCTCTTTTTGCTTTTTTTGCCAGCTCAACAGCAGCGCGGTAATTAACATCGAGGGTGACTTCTTCAAATTTGTTTCCCATAGGGTCGTTTGATATTGCTGCAAGGTCAACAACAGCATCAACCCCTTCAAGTAAAGATTCGGGGAATTTGCGAATATCACCGAAAACCTGTATATCAAGTTTGACTTCAGGTAAAAAATCGGCATTGGAAAGACAATGGGTAAAATAACCTATATCAAAGCCTAAGATTGTGGCAGCGGGAAATGATTGGCGCAACTGATTTGTTACACTTGGGCCAACGTAGCCCAAATTACCTGCAATAAGTATTTTCATAGATTTATTATTATAAATTCTTTTCCTTATGAATTATTCGTCTCCAAAAATAGAATATTTAAGTTTTTAAAACCCAAAATTATGATGAATGCCGGGTTAAACCTGACTAACTCCATACTTTCCATGGCGGGTTCGTACTTTGCCATAAACCTTCAAGCAGGTTTTTGTCACGCAGGGTATCCATAGGCTGCCAGAAGCCCACATGTCTGAAGGCACAAAGCTGGCCATCTGCAGCAAGCCTTTCAAGCGGTTCGCGTTCAAATACTGTCTGGTCATTATCAATATAATCAATAACTGCAGGTTCGAGCACAAAAAAACCGCCGTTTATCCATGCAGTATCATCGCCATCGCCTTTAGGTTTCTCTTTGAAATAGTTTATTTTTGACTCGTTAGGTGCAAGGTTAAAAACACCAAAACGCCCATGCTGTCTCACAGCAGTAAGTGTGGCAAGCAATCCCTGATTTTTATGGTGCATGATAAGATCATTGATATTAATATCGCTAACACCATCGCCATAAGTCATACAGAATGTTTCATTGCCGATATATTCCTTTACTCTCTTCAACCTCCCACCCGTCATGCTAAGTTCACCGGTATCAACCAGTGTGACAGTCCAAGGCTCGGAATGCATCTTGTGTACTTTCATGTTGTTATTCTTCATATCGAAAGTGACATCCGAGTTATAAAGAAAGTAATTTGAGAAATACTCTTTAATCATATTACCTTTATAGCCCAGACATATAATAAAATCATTGATTCCATAATGAGAATAGATTTTCATAATATGCCACAAAATTGGCTTGCCGCCAATTTCAACCATCGGCTTTGGCCTTATGCCGCTTTCTTCACTGATGCGTGTTCCGAATCCACCGGCTAATAGAACTGCTTTCATATTTTGATTATTATTGAAGGTTTGCTGGTTTGTTTGTCATTGTTGTATCCTGTGCAAGATAATCACCCTGTATATATGGTGTTAAATAGTCAATAGTCTTATTCAGCGCAATATCAAGTCCTTTTTCGTTCCAATGTGTGTCTGTGCCATAATATAGAACCTCTTTCGAATGGATGTAATCGTCGTATAATTTAACAATGTTAATCCCTCTTTTTTCAAGACCTTTATACAGAGATGGCAAAAAATTGTTATAAGCATGATTATTAAGAAATTTGTGATAAATGGTATATTTTGAAGGTATAGCCATAAATACCATATCAAGATTATAATATTGTTTCAGTTTATGAGCAAGGTCAGCAATATTGTCGCAGTAAATATCAATCTGTTCCTGTGAAAACTGGTAGTAAAAACTGGTTTCTTTATCATTTACTTCTTCAACATAAAATAACCACGGGTCTTTTTCTTGAAGTGAATATTTTGGGGTTGTTGAAGGTATGTAGCCAAAAACATCAAATTTAAAAGTTGCTATCAGTGAGTATATATCATAGGTAAAATAACTCCGGGTCAGAAAAAGGTCGTAACGAACCTCATCATCCGGCAGAAAAATTTTATCTCGTATCTGAGCTGCAGTTTTTCTAATTTTACTTCTGTTATCGACCGGAGGATTTAATTCGTGGGGTTTAAAAAAACGTGTAGGAACGTATCGTTCAGCGCTTTCATAAATGAGTACACGGGCTTTATGGTTATGAAAGCCGTTTTCGGCAAAATGCCTTAAAGGGTAATCATAACGCGCGTAATATACTTTTTTATTCAGCGTATCGCTAAGTTTCTCAGGAAAAGTTTTCATCCGGGAAAAGTCAAAAAAGCTGTCGCCAAAAATAATGACATCAGCGTCTTCAAGCCGGGGATGTTTTGCAGTGTGCCTGTACTTAGGCCCAGCCTTCGGCAGATTATATTCCCGGAAGTGTTTAATATAATTGAAATAATATAATTCACCGTATTTTGTATTTTCCCAATATTCGGGAATAACTTTTTCTTTGAGCACAAGATTGGTCATGGCCGGAAAACGTATGGCAATAAAGCCATACAGACCTATCAACCCTGTAATGTAAATAATAGTTTTAATTATCTTTTCTTTTCCCGTCATAGCTTATTAAAATTGAAAATACAGAAAGTCAGTTTCTTTCCAGATACCTAATATGATAATAAATAATATCAATGTAATAAGGAAAGCCCATTTGAGAGGCCTGTAAATAGCGAAAGTGGGTGCATTCAGAAGTTTCCTTTCCATTAATATATCAAAAATGAATAAAACAATAATCAGCATTATGCTGATTGGCATATCAACAGGATACTGAAACAAATTTAGATTTGCCGGCCAGCTTAGATGTAATATATTTTTGATGATGAAGAATGCATCGGTAACTGAATTGGCTCTGAAGAAAATCCATGCAAAATAAGCCAGCAAAAAAGTTGCAACCATCTGGACTATATTATACAATCGGGGTAATTTTGTCAGTCCTGTCAGATGATTAATTTTTTCTCTTAAAGCTTTTGTCCACACAGCAAAAACCGAATAAAAACCATGCAGGGCGCCCCATATTACAAAAGTCCAGTTTGCCCCGTGCCACAGCCCGCTGACAAGAAAGGTGAAGAAGAGGTTAAAGTAGTATCTTGGTTTAGATACACGATTTCCTCCCAAAGGTATATAAACATAGTCTCTGAACCATGTTGAAAGAGAAATATGCCATCGTTGCCAGAATTCACGGATACTTTTTGCAAAATAAGGCCGGCGGAAGTTAACCATCAGGTCGTAACCCATTATCTTAGCTGTTCCTGTGGCAATATCGGAATATCCTGAAAAATCGCAATATATCTGAACTGAAAAGAAAAATGTTGCAATAAGAAAATGGATTCCTTCATATTGTGAGGCATTATTATAGACCAGATTGACATATTCTGAAAGCCGGTCGGCAATAACAACTTTTTTGAAGAATCCCCACAGCATAAAAATGATGCCATCGCGCACCCGTTCATAACTTATGGTATGTTTCTGATAAAACTGAGGTAACAGGTTGGTTGAGCGTTCAATAGGGCCGGCAACGAGCTGAGGGAAAAATGAAACATAAAGGGCAAAGATTCCGAAATGGTATTCAACCTTTTGGTTGCCAAAGTACACGTCGATTGTGTAACTAAGTGTCTGAAAGGTGAAAAACGAAATTCCCACCGGTAGCAGATAATCATAGGCAGGTACTCTGGCCATGATATTAAATGTTTCAAAAAGCTGATTAAGGCTTTCACCAAAAAAATTAAAATATTTAAAAAAGAATAGTACGCCCAGGCTGACGCTTAAGCCCGTAACCAGAAATAATATTCTGACCGGTCTTTTGTTTGAATTAGCAATACCAATACCGGCGAGGTAATTAACAGTAGTGGTTAATGCAATTAAAACAACATATTTATAGTTCCAGCACATGTAAAAATAATAGCTGGCAATAAGTAGCAAAACCCATCGGAAGCGTTGAGGCAGTATAAAATAGAGCGCCACAACTGCAGGAAAGAAAAAAATAAATTCAAGGGAGTTGAAAAGCATAAATCAATACCAAAATTTGTACTCTATATTAAAGTTGCGTGCAAATATGGACATTTTCTGTCATTATTTTCATCATATTTTACGAACCTGTCCAATATTTACATTAATAATCTATTTTACTGTATTAGTCTATTTACAATAGATAAACATTATTAATACAAATAATGTTTAAAATTCTATCTTGTAATGAGGTTTTACTGACAAATAATTTTAGTCTGAAAGATTGTCTCCTTGCATTTTATAACGCAATAATAAACACCGGGTAGAAAATAAAGCTTTTCTAATTTCACATCATGAATATTCCGCTGATTTTCAAAGGTTTTACTA
>JAJUGM010000109.1 GCA_029268165.1 Bacteroidota bacterium | reverse complement strand
GGATTTCCATACCCTGTTGCCAAAATATACTGAAAACGGAAACCCTTTGCTTTTATTGAACGTAATGGGGCGTTATTCAACTGCCAGCAATGAAAAAACAGGGCATTTTGATTTCAATGCCGGATTCAGGAAATGGGCATTATTAACCAGCATTACTTACGCCAGCTATGATGATCTAAGGGCGGGCGCACACGGTAACAATTACTTCCTGAGGCCTTTTTATCAGAAAACCATTAATGGTCATGATACCATTGTAGCCAACAAAGACCCTCAGGTGCAGGTCAGTTCAGGTTTCAGTCAATATTACATCATGCAAAAAGTTTGCTTTAAGCCGGCTGCAGCATGGGATATCAACTATGCATTTCATTTTTCCTCCACTTCCGATGCTCCACGTTATGACCGTCTTTATCTTGATTCCAATGGTGACGGTACTTTTGATTATGCTGAATGGTATTACGGCCCCCAACAATGGATGATGAACCGCTTTGAAATAAAACATACTGCCGGTGAGCATTTTTATGACCAGATGCGTTTGATTGCTGCATGGCAGGAATATGAAGAAAGCAGACACGACAGAAAGTTCAACAACCAAAGGCTTCGCAACCAGACAGAACATGTCAGCGCATACTCTCTGAACATTGACATAGATAAGGAAATAAACAGCAAAACGAAATTATTTTACGGAGCCGAAGCCGTGTTAAATGAAATAGGATCAGTTGCCAACCGTGTTAATATCAATACGCATGAGGTAACACCTACCAATACACGCTATCCAGATGGTTCGATATGGCAGGCTTACGGAATATACGCCAATGCGAAGTACAAGATACATGAAAAACTTATCCTTAATGCAGGTATGCGTTATAGTTATTATAAAGTAAAAGCTGAATTTGACACAAATATGTTCCCTTTCCCGTTTGTCAGCGCCAGAAACAATAACAGTGCCTTAAACGGAAGCTTCGGAATAGTGTTCATGCCCAGGGTAAGCTGGCAGATATACTGCAATGGTTCTACAGGTTTTCATGCTCCCAATGTTGATGACATAGGCAAAGTGTTTGATTCTGAACCAGGGTCAGTAGTAGTGCCCAATCCGGGTCTTAAGCCCGAATATGCATGGAATGCCGAAATAGGAACATCAAAAACCTTTGTCAGCTTACTAAAACTCGACTTCAGCGCTTATTACACCTATCTTGACAATGCCTTCGCCCGCCGTGATTTTAATTATAACGGACAGGACAGTCTGCTCTATGATGGAGAAATGAGCAGGGTACAGGCAATACAAAATATTACAAGAGCTTATGTTTATGGTGTTCAGACCCAAATAGAAATAAGGTTTGGAGGGGGTTTCGGCCTTACAAGTATATTGAATTTTCAGCGCGGGGCAGAGCAAAGTGAAGACAGTTTGATTGACTACCCGCTCAGGCATGCAGCGCCATTATTCGGAAGCACGCATCTGACTTATGTACGTAAGAATCTGAAATTTGATTTTTACAGTAATTATAACGGTAAAATGAATTTTGACGATCTCCCGCTGTCAGAACGAAATGATGCATCGCCTTATGCAAAAGATAATAAGGGTAATCCGTTTGTACCAGGTTGGTACACGCTGAATTTTAAAGCTGCATGGTATGTCAGCCGCTATCTGGCCATTCATGCCGGAATAGAAAACATAACCGACAGGCTTTACCGCACTTTTGCTTCAGGAATAAGTGCTCCGGGAAGAAATATTGTTTTCGCGCTTTATCTGAAAATGTGAAACCTGAAAAACCGGCGAAACAGGCGATTCCGTTGATTGTATCAGAGATACAGGAGGCAAAATCATTTAGCGAGTATTGTGTCCTTTTTCGTTTTAAAGTTACAATATAAATATAATTAAGTGCTAAATATCCTTTGATACCCTTTCTTCCATAAGTTTTATGCCAAAAGTCTTGGTAACATAGGTAACCAGTGCAGGAAAGTAAGCCTGGAATTCTGCTTCAAAAAGGTCGTAATCGCGCCGAAGGACAGCCATAGCAAATTCAGTATTATCAGGAAGGCTTGTGCGGCTTGACATACGCATCAATACATCCTGTATGCCTTCAATGGTGTCATAACTTTTCATCCAGTTGTTTTTGATAAAAGAAGGCAGAAAAAATTTTACACTCTCGGGAAGGATATCAAAATACCGGTTTGCCAGGTCAAAAAACTTCTTAATAAATTCATCAAGCGGCGCATGGCTATATTGTGCCCAGTTCTTAACCAGAAAATGGTCATAAAGGATATCAATGATGATTCCGGAATATTTATGATATTTTTCGTTAAGTCTGAGCTTACTCCGCCTGACTATAGCATGCGTGTCGGTAAACGAATCAATGTAGCGGTGCAGTATAATTCCCTTGCGTATTGACTGTGTGTATTGATTAAAATAATGGCCCTTTACAAAATCGCCAATAAAATTACCGATGATAACTTCTTCATCATCCCCTGAAAGGTATATGTGGGCCAAGTAGTTCATTTATAATAAATTGGCTGTACTTTTGTGTTTCTGTAAAGTTATTATATTATTAACAACTTCACCAGAAATTGGTCCACATCATGTGAAAAAAATCACATAGATATTAACATATATAATACAATTGATTTAACGAAAAAGTAAGCGCTTTGTTATATAAATATTGGAACGAATGAGCTTATAGCAAATAAAAAGTTATAGATGAACAATTTATAGCTTCGCCCTTATCTTTTTAGTCTCTTCTTCAAACCCTGGTTTTTCAAGAAGTGCAAACATATTTTTCTTATATGCCTCGACACCAGGCTGGTTAAACGGATTTATATCAAGCAAATATCCGCTTATGCCGCAAGCTCTCTCAAACATATATAATAATTGCCCTATATAATATTCGTTGAGTCTGGGTATGGAAATTTGTATATTAGGCACACCTCCGTCAACATGAGCGAGTAATGTGCCAAGTTCAGCCATTTTGTTGATTTCATCAATACGTTTCCCGGCGATGAAATTAAGGCCGTCAAGATTTTCAGGGTCACTGGGTAGGGTAAGCTTGTTATTTGTTTCTTTCACTGATAATACGGTTTCCATCAAAATTCTTTCCCCCTCCTGAATATACTGCCCCATTGAGTGCAGATCGGCAGTAAAGTCAACACTTGCAGGGAAAAGTCCTTTTCCCTGCTTGCCTTCACTTTCTCCGTACAGCTGCTTCCACCACTCAGCTATGTAATGAAGCTTATTTTCATAATTGGCCAGTATTTCAATTTTTTTACCAAGCCGGTATAAGGTATATCTTGTTGCAGCATACAATGCAGCAGGGTTTTTTTCAAACGGGACTTCACTGCCGGTAATTTTTTCCATGGTGCGGGCACCATCAACCAGAGCCTTAATATCAATACCCCCGATAGCCAATGGTACCAAACCCACAGGGGTTAATACCGAATAACGTCCGCCAATATCATCCGGAATAACAAAAGTTTTATATCCTTCGGCCTTTGCCATAGTTCTCAGCGCACCTTTGGCAACATCGGTAACAGTAATAATCAGCTCTTTTGCTGCCTCTTTACCGACCTTTTTTTCGAGATGGTTTTTCAGAATTCTGAAAGCAATAGCCGGCTCGGTAGTGGTTCCCGACTTGGAAATCACAACAATACCGTAGTGCACACTGTTAAGTATTTCAGCCAATTCACTTAGATAATCTTCTCCAATATTATTGCCTGCGTAAAGTATCAAGGGAAATTTACGGTTTTTCTGAAGATGAAGAAATGAGGGAGAAAGTGCTTCATAAACAGCTCTTGTGCCAAGGTATGATCCTCCTATACCAATCACAACAACAACATCAATTCTGCGGGCCAGATTTTTTGCCATATTCTCAATTTCCTCAAGGTCTTCATCATTTATGGAAGAAGGTAGTTTTACCCATCCGAGGAAATCATTTCCTTTACCGGTTTTGTTTTCAAGGAACAGGTTTTTCTCTTTAACAAGATTCTGAAGCCCGTCAATAATTGATTTGGATACAAATCCAAAGGTTTTACTGATGTCAACGGTAATATGTTCCATAGTATATAATATATTAAGGATTATGTCAGTTTTTCTGATAATAACTTAATTTCAAGAAAGGGTGATACTTTATCATATAAAATATGATAAACAGCATCAACAATGGGCATTTTAACATTATAGCTGCGGTTGATTTCATGAATGCAGTTAACTGCATAATAACCCTCAGCAATCATATTCATTTCAAGCTGGGCAGTTTTAACCGAATACCCTTTGCCGATCATCATGCCAAAAGTACGGTTGCGGCTGAACTGTGAGTAAGCTGTTACCAGCAGGTCGCCCAGGTAAGGTGATGTTAGTACTTTCCGTTTACTTTTGTAAGTTTTTTCAAGAAATCGCTTTATCTCCTGCATGGCATTAGAAATAAGCACAGCCTGAAAATTATCTCCATAACCCAGCCCATGTGAAATGCCTGCGGCAATAGCAACAATATTTTTCAGCACAGCAGCATATTCGGTGCCATAAATATCTTTTGAGGTTTTAACCTTCACATAATGGCAGCGCAACATGGCAGCCACATGTTCAGCCCTTGCCTCGCTTGATGAAACCACTGTGAGATATGAAAGCCTTTCCAGGGCTATTTCCTCTGCATGACACGGGCCAGTGATGATGATTATGTTGCGGAACAATACATGGTAATAACGATTAAAAAATTCTGCTACTGTGAGATTATCATGCGGAATGATTCCTTTAATGGCAGAAACAATATATTTATTATGAAATCCTTTATGATATTTGGCGAGCGACTCTTTAAGAAAAGGGGCAGGGATTGCAAAAATCAGAATATCTGATTGTTCAATAGCTTCATTGATGTTATTGAAAAAGGTTATTTTACTTGCATCAAATTGTATATCAGAAATATAATCGGGATTATGGCCATATTTTTTAATGTGGTCAATAATCTTTTGTGTACGAATATACCAGTTTATATGTGGCAAATTATTGAGCAATAATTTGGCCAGTGCAGTAGCCCAGCTTCCTCCACCCAGCAATGCAACCCTTTTAGCTCCTTCCATCGGTTATTTTCATTGGCTGGACAAAAATAATATTAATATTATTGATGCAGAAATTATAATAGAAAAGTTTGTAACATGATTCATTACCGAAAAATGATGGTGTTATTCTTTGTTTTTTTGTTCTTTATTCTTGGTTCTTTGCTCTTTGTTCTTCCCCGATAGCTATCAGGGCTTTTTCTTTGCTCTTTTTTTTTAAACCCTTCGCTGATGACTGCCGGCAAAATACTTAATTATCACTCCCCCGCCGTCCATTCATGCATCTCGGTATAATCGCCATCATATAAAGTATATACTCCGTTTCCCTGATTATCCCATGAGGCAGTATAAGATATAAGGCCTGCTATAGCCGATGTGCTACCTGTACCATCAGGATTCAGGATGAGCCTGTATTCAATAGACTGAGCGGGAACTGAGCTTGGATCAATACCGGCTGAAAGATAAAAAACACTTCCATCATCTTTAAAAACCCACTCATAATGTTTTAATAAAACATCGCATGGTTTGGTTAGTTGATCCAATCCGCAGAACCAAAAAACATTATAATCAAGCGACCCGCTTTTTTTATCGTTGCTTTCCCTGGCAACCAAATATTCATTGGCCGTTCCGTCGCCATACTGTATTTTTTCCTCCCACTGATATTCGCTACCTTCTTTTGAAAAAACAAGGTTTATGGCAAGCAAAAGGGAATTGGTATTATAATTCCAAAGAAAAATAATCCTTTCGGCATCTTCGCCAATTTTAACAGCTTCAGCAGGCAAAGTGAGCTGATCTGAAAATTCACGCCAGTCAAGCATACCGATAATATCTTCATAGACAATTTTTGCATAAGGATTGACTGATTGCTTAACGCCAGCAGGTATCCTGTCGGTCAGGACAGAAGGATTAAAGCTTAAATCGTAATAAGTAAGGTTTTCGTTCTTATCTTTTTTACAGGAAAAAAGCATTAACATGATTCCTGTATAAAAAACACCATAAAAAAAATTACGCTTCATGGAATATCCGGATTATTGATATAAAAATAAGCAACCTGTTCAGTAAGTAAAACTTTTTGCGTAATTATTTTTATATAGCTATGGTTTATAACAATGCAGAATGAAATCTTTTGAACCTGATTGTAACGGGTTCCCGGCATAATCACCATAAATTGTTTTTAGTTTCAGTTTCGAACGACTAATAAGATGTTCAAGTTCATATCTGAAATAAAAACGCATTTGCAGATGCCATTCTTTTTCAATTTGTTTTCCGTTTTCATCCCATACAAATTTCATAGTAACATCGAGCAATTGATTGACGATATCGGGTTTTGAAGAAACAGTCCGGCTAATTTTCTTTCCCGGTTCATATTCTCCGGTAAAATCGGTCAGATTGTTAATACCATTTGCCAGCAGTACCGGTTCGGGGATAAACAGATCGAAAATAAATTCTCCGCCCGGTTCCAGGTGATCGTATATATTATTTAATAATGCCAGCTGGTCTTGTATATCAAGTATATGGGCAAAAACTCGGAAAGGGGCCACTATCAGTTTAAATTTAATGTTCCATTTCATGGTAACAGCATCACCAATTTTTATGCGATAATGCTCATGTGCTGGTATTTTAGAAAGCAATTTTTCAATCATGCTTGCGCTGATGTCGATACCATACAAATCAACCCCTTGTTGGAGACCTTCTGTAAAAAAACGTCCGGTCCCTGCACCTACATCAAGTACCTTACCTTTTACCGCAGTAATTCTGGAAAGAAAAAAACTATTGTCAATGCCATCCCTCATCTGATGATAAATCAGGTCGTAAAAACGGGCAACATAATCAGGATATTCAAAATGTCTGGTCCTCATATTTTCACTATAATAATTTCCACTGTGGTTCTTCAGCCTTGTCTATCACATCAAAGCCCATTTATGCGAAAAGCATAAATACAAAAGGTAAATGAAATACATCAGATTAATCATAGTAACTGTTGCATTGTATTCAATACGGCTTCGTTTTATTGTCCGCCTGATCATAATACCCACGTTGGGTATTATGGTAGCTGAAAGAAAAATCAAAAAATGTATATTAAAAAGTGATTTATATGGTGTTTCGTCATTTTCCAGTTCCTTATTCCCGAAAAGTAGAAGATAAGTAAATGTAAGAAATGAAATCTGATATAACAGATATGAAACTTTCAGGGCTATAGTCGATTTGGTCCGGCGCTTATGTATACGGAAAGGCCTAATAATGATAATAGTAACAATAAAAATTAAAATATAGCCTATAAGGAAAAAAATCTGAAAAATGCCATGAAAAAAGTTGCCCATAATATTATATTCCGTATTTAGTTCTTTATCAAAGGTTTAACCTGATTCTTTAAACAGGAAAAATGTCGAACAGGCTATAATGATTAAACCCGGATTAGTCATTAGGAGAGAAACGAATTAACGACTTAACCGGGTTTAACCCCGATTTAGAAAAACTTAAAATGTAAGCATTTCTGATTACATTTTAAGTTTTTCTTAATCGATTTGTCATTGCAAAACATTAATATTCAATAATAAAATAACCAATTTTTCTAAAGTCGGTCACTAGAAAATAAGGCTAATGACAAATTCGGGTTAAAAATAAGAAAAAAGTTAATAATAAATTTATCCCAATTATTATATTAGAAAAATTTCTAATGCAATTCGATTAAGAAAAATCAACTTTTCCGGTTTGCTGGCGCTGCACCAGAAAAGTGATTTTTCTAAATCGGGACAACCCCAATTTTATTCATTGGTTCGCTCTTTCTGAGAGCTCCCAATGAATAATTGGGTTTATTTTTTTTCAAGCAAAGCAACATTCTCAACATGCGCGGTATGCGGAAACATATCTATAGGTTGAACACAGATTACATCATATCTGCCTCCCATCAGCTTGATGTCGCGTGCCTGTGTGGCAGGATTACAGCTTACGTAAACAATTCTGTGTGCATTACTTTCAGTAATTGCATTAACAACGTCGGCATGCATTCCTGAACGCGGAGGATCAACAATAATGACATCGGGATAACCCTGTTCTGCCATAAATTCATTGGTCAGAATTTTCCTGCTGTCACCTGCAAAAAATTCAACATTGGTTATATTGTTCAGTTCAGCATTTTTTCGCGCATTATCAATAGCCTCATCGACAAATTCAATACCCTTAACTTTTAAACAGTGCCTTGCAACAAAAAGCGCTATGGTTCCTGTGCCGGTGTACAGATCGTACACAGTTTCCCTGCCTGTTAAGCCTGCAAAATCACGGGCAACATCATACAGTTTCTGAGCCTGTATGGGGTTAGTCTGATAAAATGATTTTGGCCCGATTCTGAATTTCAGTCCTTCCATTTCTTCGGTAAGATGGTCATTCCCGAAATACAGTATATGCTCAAGGTCAGTTACCGTATCATTGGCTTTTGTGTTGATAACATAAAACAATGATACTATTTCGGTAAATGATTGTTTCAGGCTTTCAAGCAACGGGAAAATCAATGCTTTATCATCTTTATAAAACGAAATAACTACCATGAATTCTCCTTTCCGGTTATTCCGTATAGTAACATTTCTGAGGAAACCACGTTGGTGAACAAGATCAAAAAATTCTATATTCCTGCGTAGGGAATATTCTCTGATGTAATTGCGTATTGCGTTTGAAGGCTCAGGCTGCAGATGACATTGCTGTATATCAATCACCTTATCAAAACGCCCCGGGACATGGAATCCTGCAGCTTTTCCTTTATTCAGCGGAAGTCTTTTCCCTATCTCATCGCGGGTCAGCCAACGGTTTTCTGAAAAAGCAAATTCAAGTTTATTCCTGTAACCTGTCTGAATTTCAGAAGGGATGATAGGTTTGATTTCTCTGATATGAAGGTTGCCTATGCGCTCTAACTGATCAGCCACCTGCTTTTGTTTAAATTTCAATTGTTCACTATAAGGCAATTGCTGCCAGCTACAGCCACCGCATTCCCCAAAATGCTTACAAAACGGTTCAAGGCGCATGGATGAATACCGGCGATATTTAACTGCAATGCCTTCCATATAACGTTTTCTTTTACGTATGATCCTTACATCAACAACATCACCAGGTATTGCATGAGGTACAAACACAACCATATTATCAACCCTCGCAATTGACCTACCCTCAGCAGCAATATCAGTAATTTCAATATTTTCAAGTAATATGGATTTCTTTCTGCGCATTATGTCTTTAGATTATCCGGGCAAAGATATAAATTACCATACTGAGGCAATATAAAATATTCAATCTTCTCTTTATTAAACCAAAATGTGATGCGCCACGATATAGAAAAACTAAAAATGTAAGCATTTCTAATTACATATCAAACTTTTTTTAAATCGATGTTTCATTACAAAACATTAATATTCAATAATAAAAAATCGAATTTTTCTAATAACGGCCACAAAAAAAATAAGGCAATGACAAATCTTCTCTAAAAATATTTTTTAT
>JAJUGM010000108.1 GCA_029268165.1 Bacteroidota bacterium | reverse complement strand
ATTAGTATTATTTTTAAATATCTCATATTTAGGTTTATAAAAATGATATGGCAAAATTATTTTCTGAATTATATCATATTAGAAATTTACTTTGCTTTCATTGGTTAAACGGTTAATACAAGTATAAAGTATGTGAATTTTTGCCTTGCCCATAAACGTTTTATGGTATGGTGTCGTGCGGGATTACGAGGCATAAACTTATCGGTTTACACTGACCTTTTTTACGAGCCATAAACACTTGTATACCTCTGAAACCCGCATGCACTATACCATTTGTTAGAGCCAGTGCTGACTTCAATCATTTATTATTCAGAATCAAAATAACATACATCATATGTAGAATCTCTATATAAATAAATGCCATTTTCTTCACAGCATAAAAGTTTATTTAATCCACCAAGTGATTGAGTATTGCCTGTATTCTCAAAGAAGCCAGCATTTGAGCCAATACTTTCTATCCAGACAACATATGCTGACGATGAACTGTTTTTAATAGAAAGAAAAATGTGTTTTCTTTTCTTATTGTCCAAAATCGGTAAATACTTTACTGAATCAACTGAATAGGTTATTGATAACAGCTCTATTTCATCACCAATACTAAGACTGAAATCATATAATAATTTTGGCTCATTATTATTATCCCACCTGTAATAAATTTTTTGTGAATCCTCTCTTATAAAACCCCAAACTTCCCAGTTTTCATGATTCTTATCATAAGATTTGTAAACTTTAAACCATTTTATTCCTGAAATTGTGGTATCATAGCTAATTTTAATATAGTCGCTTTTTACTGGATAATACTGATTTGTTGAAGAGTTATAACCAAGTAAACCATTTGACCATATTTTATCTTGAACAATAAATGAATAATAATTTGAATTATTATCATTATCCTTCGAACAGCAAGGTAATGATATTACTATAACTGTTAATAATACTGATATAATAATATTTTTCATAATCTCTAAGTTTTTTATTCACACGGTAAGGTTTGGTCTGGTTCTATTATTAATGTGCTTCCAACATTAATATTAAAACCTGGATTTATAATAAACTCATTCCCATATCTAAATTCAACATCTGCATTATTGATAGTCGAACTTATTTCAATAGTATTTGTTTCTTCATAGTTGATATCAGAATTTATAGGTTCTGTGAATTCTGAATTTGCATCAGAACAAATAGGGTTAGTCGTTAATTGAGATGTACCTGCCCATTCATGAGTTCCATCATCTACTAACCAAGCATATGTTGCAATATGGAACCCATCTGAAGGATCGATGTAAAATACACTAGAAGAAGGTTCATCATATCCTCTAAGTGTTAATGCATGTCCGCCACCTGCATCCCAAAGCCATGCGAACATAATTGGTCTACCTGAATTAATTTCAGTTTGAACATCGTTAAATGATAGGTTATCCCAAAACGCATTATTAGTTATTCCCCAATGATTCAATATATCGCTTACCGAACCTGCACCGGTCAATGAATTTGTGTTAATACATCCGGTAGGAGTCGGTGTATTACAACAGTTCTGCGTTCCAAATCGTCCAGGATTTTGGCTTCTGGCATATTCAACAACATCACATAAATCTATATTTGTGCCATAATACTCTATTATAGAATTACATGTTGCCGCCCAACACCAACAGCAAAGATGAACCTGATATATATACGGCACATTCAAAATCCTTGCATCTTGAGCAGAAACCGAGATTGAAAAAATTGACACAAACAATATGTTAATTATTTTTTTCATGGGTATTATATTTATAAATGTGTTTATTATAATAATATTTTTGATGTATTAATGGTAATATTTCCTTTTTTGTCATTCTTTTATCAGGAAGTTCTTTATTTAAGCAACTCATAGATGACATAACAGGAAAATAAGTAGGCTCTTTAGTTTTACCATAATAATCAGAAATTAAGTAATCTGATTGAGATAAGGGTTCGCGTAATAAAATTATCTCTTTTTTGTTATCAATCTTGTTTTTTTGAAAACATCGCATAAGATTATCTGCAAGAATATTTCCTCCAATACCAACTATCGACCATTGGTTATTTAATTTTCCAATTATTATAAATGAACGAATCGTATCATTTACAATCAGAGGTATCCTAAATTCCTCTTTTGGAGTAATGTAATCATCGTTCTTTAAGACAGAATCTTCATAAAATGATCGATTAAATAGAAATGTTTGGATTGGATTACCAAATTCAATATTTTTAAGGTCTTCTAATGAACTGAAACCATAATTCTTAACATTGTCCTTTTTTATTAAATTTAGATATTTCTCTATACCAATATTTGCCAATTTCAGAATAGAATCGGTTATCATATCAGTATTCTGTGGATACATGTAAACTACTTTCACACTCAGAAAGAGTATGAATAATAATAAAGTTTTTTGTTTTCCTTTCATTTCATAATATATTTTAAGTTTGACATCAGGTTTTCATAGCATTGGCTCTAAACGGTCGCGTATATGAAATGAAGCGGATTGTGGAGCTGCGTCTGTATCCCCCGTAACAAACGCTGATGCAGGCTGAACTGCCCGCAAACCCACTGCTACCGCTTTATTTTATATACGTTGTTGGCAGCTGTACATTATTATTTATCAGTCGTTTATGTATATTCCATCACCTGTTCCAATCCAAATCTTGTTGTCATTTGATTGTTCAATTGCAAATACTCCATCGTCTTTAAATCTTGAACCTTCAACTGTCCATTTATCACCATTAAATACAGCGTATCCCCCATACATTCCACACCAAATATTGTCATTCTTATCAATTGTTAAAAATTTGACATTTGTACTATTATCAAATTTTAGACTTTCAGAAGTTTTACCATCAAATATGAAAACTTGAGTGCCATTATTATACAAAGTACTGGATAATGAGTAATCAATTGCTCCACATAGCCTATTCTTACTATCAATTTGAATATTTCCAAAATAATACGGTGTAAATCCTAACTCAGAACTTGTGTAAATTGTCCATTTATCATTATAAATTTTAGCTAAATATGAATCATTAACAATCTCATTTAAAGCTAACCAAACATTATCATTTTTGTCAATTGCAATGCTTTGCACGAAGTTAACTGGCAAATCAGAATTATCAGGTGTAAAAACTGTCCAAGCTGTACCGTCATATTTCACTATCCCTCCTTGTCGGAATCTACTTGATGAAAACCAAATATTATCTTTTGAATCAATTGCAATAGAACTCACAAAATCCTCTGGCATCGGAGTATTTGATGAGTTATAATGTGTAAAACTACTTCCATCAAATTTTATTAATCCTTCACAAGCTATCCAAACATTGTTTTTACTGTCAATTGCCAAATCATAAATTACGGAAGAATCAGAAATAATTGAATTCGTAGAATTATAAATAGTTACGCCACTTGAATTATATTTTATAAGCCCTTGTTTAAAGGTGCCAATCCATGCATTTCCTTGCTTATCAAAAGCAATAGATTTGACAAAATATCCGTCAATAATCTTTGTTTTAAAATCAGTATTTATGGTTTCAGGTGCAATATCATTTGATTTGTCACAAGAAATCAATGAAATACAAATCGTAATCAATAATGCTATTTTTTTCATATCCATAGTTTTCTATTTTGATGCTGTTCCCGTCTTGAAGGTTGCGTTGTATAGCTGCCAACATTTGTATAAAAACAATTGTTTATATTGTTATTATAGTACAATAAATTCATCTTCGTAACTAATTGATTTATCGATCTTATCATATTTTTTTCGATTGCAGGTTAGTAAACTTTTTTGCTCATTTTATTTAATAATCGTCACTTCTCTTTTTGTAAATTATACCTTATTTCAGTATTATTTTATACCAAAATAATAAAATTAACCTTATTAATAAATAATAACAATACCAAATTTATAAAACTTTTCCTTTATATAAAAAATTTACCACCTTCGTATAATTTTTTACGAACTAATGCATTTATTAAAATATCTCTCAATTATTTAATTTAATGTTTTATAATTTCTTTCTCTTATCCTTTATGGTGGTCTGTCCTGAAGAGTCTTTTTCCCAACCGCTAATTTACTTAAAGGGCTCCTGACGTATACAAGCGCATGGCTGGCTATGTGAGTATAACGCTGTGTGGTCTTAACATCCGAATGCCCCAGTAATTCCTGAACATACCTTATATCATACCCGTCTTCCAGTAAATGTGTGGCAAACGAATGCCTCAGCATGTGCAGATGAACCCTGCGCTGAATGCCCACTGCCCTTGCAGCACCTTTCAATACAGCATTCATGCTTGTATAACTATAAGGTTCTCCTTCCTTCTCCCCTTCAAAAAAATATGTTGCCGGTTTTTCTTTTTCAAGATACGCTTCAATATCATCCTTTATTTCTGATGGCAATACTGAATAACGATCTTTTCTGCCTTTAGCACCTCTTATAAACACCACATTACGCTTAAGGTCAATGTCTCCTGGCTTTAAATTGCGCAACTCACTTCGCCGCATACCACATCCATATCCAATGCAAATAAGCAGCTTATGCTTCAGGTTATCCTCGGCATCAATCATAGCAGCCAATTCTTCACGGCTAAGAACATCGGGTAAATAATGTCCATGGTTTGGCCTGATAATATGGGTAACTGGTATCCTGCGCTTATAAACATTCTCATAAAAGAACTTAAGCGCATTTATCATATTGTTCTGATATGCCTCCGAATGATCCCTCGTAAGCATCAGAAATTTCCTGATCTCGTTGTTTGTAATGTCAGCAGGATATTTATAACGAAAATGCTCTAAAAAACGCAAATACATACCCTTATAGGTTGCCCTTGTCTGCTCAGCATATTCCGTCGATGCCAGATAATGGTCTGCCTGTAACTTGTATATCTCTTTTAACTTATATTTAAATAAAATATCGTTGATCCTTTCTCTAAGCTTTTCGGCTGAATATTGTTTTCTGTTCAATTCAAATAAGTATTCTATATTATCGCTTCTGCTTATATGTTCGTCCAATAATTTTATCATATATTGCAACGCTGCAGGCTGCCTGGCCAAAAACACATTTCTGAATAAATCCTCCCTCCCGTCAAGCCTTAGATTACGTATTTCTTCCTCACTTAAGTTAAGATAATATACAAGAAATAATAGCAATTTGTCGGTTGCCCATTTAATACCTGAACAAACAGTTTTTAACTGGTAAAATGAAATATGTACCCGGCTTAAATCAATAATTTGTTCTCTTCCGAGATTGAAATACATTTTTGGCTGTCCAAGCGCTTTTTCATAATAAAATTTCACGGCGGCCATACACTGTTTGCGCCTGGTGTAATTCAAACACACAGCTTTTTCTTTTATATAACTGTAAATATCTCTGTATGTAAGCTCGTCAATATCTCTACCACTGAAATAATTCAGAAAATCAACGAAAAATTCCTGATAAATGTCCATTGTCCTATCGCTCAGTCGCTTTAACGACATCACCTGTCTGTATATATTTAAATATTTCTTACCTTTTTCATCAGGCTCTTTTTTCTTCTCCTTTTTAACAGGCATTTCGACCGCTCCAATGCCTGAATATCTTAAACCTGATTTCTCTTCAGGCCATGGGATATCATTCAGATTTACTTTATAACCGTAGATATTTTTAATTATTTTCTGTTGTTCTTTTTGTTGATCAATCCTAAGAAATTTCAATGCATAGCCTTCATAATCCTCACAAAAAGGAATATGCCAGCATCTCATCGTCTGGCTCCACCTGCATCCCGGGATCTTTTTTACCTGCTTTATTACTTCAGGATCATATCTGAATATAAGCTTTATCCTTCTTTCTCCCCGATGCACTGCCTCTTCAAATGTTATTATGTTATTGCCATTATCACCCATTTGCACCTAAAATTCTTAATGAAATAATTAATCTTTTGTTTTATGCTTTTATTTCAATGTTTAAGAAAACCACAAATTGTTGTATTACAATATGTTAATTAAGGCATGCCATTGCAAAATCTTACAATTACCCAAAGCTTCGCCCCCTCAGTCCCACTGATTAGTTTTAGGGTTGGCTAAGGAGCAGAAAAAAGTATAGGGCAATATAACAAAAAAATATTTCGTTAATTAAAAAAATATATGAATTTTTTATAAAATCCCTGGTACTTATTTCTCATCTTTATCTTTTTTCTTTTATCTTGTATCCGTTATCTGGCATCTCTCATCTTTCAGCTCGTAGCTTCTTATCCTTTGCCAGTATAAAAAGTAATGATTACCCTCTCACTGTTTATCACCCGCATCAGTGTCTTTTCTCACCAGCACATAATAATCATTCTCAACCGGTGCATAACCCTGGTCATAACAAAAATAATATACCCTGCCTGCTTTGGTGGTGTAGATATGTGTGATATAGTCGGTATTAAATCCTTTTTTCAGCAGTTTCAGTTTGTGCACACTCGTCTTCCCTGCCGGGTTCATTTCAGCCAGAATATTACGGTTTTTTATCAGTATTCCGTTAACCCTGCGTATAAATGCCATTCCCTGCGCACTTTTCTGCCTGTTGTTATAGTTATTGCGGCACTGATCAGAACAGAACTTTTTGTCGGCTCTGCCATGTAATTTTTCACCGCATTCGAGGCACTGTCTTTCCATAACTTAACTTATTAAATATTAATTACATAATTGTTTGTACTTAATTACAAACAATTATAGCTGTTTATAAACGAACATAAGCATTTATAAACCGGCTTGATAATTTATGGGTAATTTACTTTGCAGTAGTATTTTTTACAAATAAATAAATAAAAATTTTTTAACCTTAAAATTTAAGTATTATGAACACCTTACGGAACAAAGTGCAGCTCATAGGCAACCTTGGTGCCAACCCTGAAGTGAGGACTTTCGACAACGGAAAATCAGTAGCCCGGTTTTCACTTGCAACAACCGATTCATATCGCGATGCCAGCGGTAAAAGAGTGTCTGAAACCCAGTGGCATAATATAGTGGCGTGGGGTAATCTGGCCAAAATAGCTGAAAAATATCTCACAAAAGGCAGTGAAGTGGCTGTTGAGGGAAAACTTACCCATCGCTCCTATGACGATAAAGACGGTAACAGGAAATATGTTACTGAAGTTGTCCTGAATGATCTTGTTATGCTACGCACACGTAACGAAAAGGAAAACTGACTGTGCCCACCTCTGAACCCGGATGAGCATATGGTATCAAAGCATACCATTGCTTATCCCGGGTTAAGGGAATATTGCATATAAACCCAAGTGAGATGAATAAAAAAATACATCCAGGGGAATAAAAAATATTTTTAGAGGAAAGCAGACCGGGATAATATGGTGATAAAGTGATGAGGTAATGAGGTAGGGAAGGGTGACTAAGTGACGAAGTGATTAAATATAATAATAACTTTTTAACTCAAGTGCAATGAATAAACAAATTTATCCAGGCGAATATAAATTATTTTTAGAGGAATTATTCATTGGGAGCTCTCAAAAAGAGCGAACCAATGTATTTCCCGATTAATAAAAATCACTTTTCTGTTGCAGCGCCAACAAAAGGGATAAGTTGATTTTTTTAATCGTATTGTATTAGAAATTTCTCTAATGCAATAATTGGAATAAAATCATCATGCTATTCCCATCTGATGCATCAGCAGGCTTGCATTCATTTTTTCGGTAATACCATCTTTTAAACGATAGTCAAAACTTATTTCAGTTCCATGAATTTCAACTTCAAAACATTTATTTATTATATTGCCATCGTATTGCTGCTCACATTGCCTTGCAAGATCAAGATCGTGTGTTGCAATTATTGCCGTTCCGCCCAGTTCATAAAGCCGCCTGACTACTGCCATTGAACCATTATGCTTATCAACCGAATTTGTACCTTTTAACATTTCATCAATAATAACAAATAACCTTTTATGCACGCTCAGGCTATCAATTATGGCTTTCAGCCTTTTTAACTCAACATAAAAATACGATTCATTATGATACAGAGAATCGCTAACTCTCATGCTCGTAAAAACCTCAACCGGTGTGAAAATAAAACTTTGGGCACAAACAGGTGCACCTGCCATTGCAAGTATCATATTGATTCCTGCCGTTCGCAGAAAAGTGCTTTTACCTGCCATATTCGCCCCGGTAATAATAGTAATTTTACCCTTGCCGGGAATGGAAAAATCATTGCATACCCTTTTTGCGTCAGGAATTAATGGGTGCCCAAGTTCCTTTGTTTGAAGAAACGAATGATCGGTTAACTGAGGAAAACAATAATCCGGAAAATTAAAATGAAATGTGGCCAGACTAATCAATGCATCAAACGATGAAATACTTTCCACCCAATCAGGAAAAAATTCCCTGTATTGTGTTTTCCATTTGTCCAGCCTTAAAACACACTGAATATCCCACAAAAAAAAGCCGTTTAATAATATTCCGGCTAACATATTAAGCCGGTTATCAAATGCCTGCAATATTTTTGATAGCCGGTGTATTGCTTTCTTAGCTGAACTTTCAGAAGTAAGGGCTTTTTTATTAAGGTTGCACAATACTTCGCTACTGAAACGTTCACCTTCTATACAATCAAGCAACCGGTACATCTTTCTGAATGTTTGCAATTCTTTACTAAGTATAGAGTGTATCCGGTTTGTATGCCTTAGTTTTATTGCCACAATAATTAACTGAAGCAGAAACACCAATATGAGCAAACGGTAAAATGATGGTATAAAGATAGTTAATACAATACATGCGCCTGACAAGAGCGGAAACAAAATAACTGCCATACGGTAAAACCAGCTTTTCAGCATTATCAGAGGTTCGTCAAGCCATAGCTGAATTTCATTGTATGATTCAGGTCTGTATGTAAATAATTTTCCCGTTGCTATGAATTTATACCTTAAGGTGTCTTTCCGGCCAAGCTCCTTGATGGCACCCTGGCGCTGGTTTATCTGTTCATGGTTTAATAGTGGCTCAGTAAGCCACCGTGCCAGTAATTCTCTGCCCTTTTTCGTTACAGTGCGGTTAATAAACTGAAATAAGGAACCTTCGCCAAAAATATCAAGGTCAAAAGAAAAAGGATGCTGCATATCGTTAAAATCCGAACCGGTATCTCTTTCACTATATGAGTATTCCAGTACACTTATTTCACCTTGATATATTTTTATCAATTCCTCAATATACCTCTTCTTTTCTGAAAGGCTAAAATATTTAATAACCAGCGCCCCAAAAATGAAAGCCAGGAAAATAATAAAACCAAGGTTGAGATATAAATTAATCTGTTTATGAATGATAATCAGAAAAAAAATACCTGAGAAAACGATTAACCTGCCTGCAGCGATAAATCTCAGCATTTTTTCCGTTGTTTTTAATTGCTTATCAATCTGGTGCAGCTTGTCTTTATAATAAAATAAAGGTTGATGCATATTAATTATTTTTTACTTCTCAGCTCTTGTAAAGCTCCGGACATCACCGCATGGGCTTTGTTAAGTAATTCTAGTGTCATGTCATATATAATATGACGTAAATATTT
>JAJUGM010000107.1 GCA_029268165.1 Bacteroidota bacterium | reverse complement strand
ATGATTTTCCGGGTATTGAAGTAATCATACTTGATGATGCATTTCAGCACCGGTATGTAAAAGCAGGCCTATCCATTGTGCTGGTTAATTTTGAGAGGCCTGTTTTTAAGGATTTTATGTTGCCTGCGGGGAATTTACGGGAATTTTGTAATAGCATAAACCGGGCAGATATTGTGATAATAACCAAGTGCCCGCCCGATTTAGATAGTACCAAACGGCAGATGTATATTAAAAACCTTAAACTCAGAAATCATCAACCTGTTTTTTTTACTACCTACCATTATGACAATCCGGTTGCTTTATTCAGAAAAAAAACAACATCGGTCAGTTTTAAGAAAATTCAAAAAGAAAATACGGGGATATTATTAATTACAGGTATCGCAGGCAGCAAGCCTTTAATAGATTATCTGTCAAAGTTTTCGAGTAATGTAACTGAATTGGCGTTTCCTGATCATCATGCTTACAAGCATAAAGACATTGATTTAATTAAAAGGAGATTTTCACAAATGATTTCTTCGGACAAAATTATAATTACAACTGAAAAAGACGCTGTCAGGTTACTGGAATGGAAAACTGCTTTAGGTAATCTGAAGCAACATATTTATTATGTGCCTGTGAGGGTGAAGTTTCTGGCTAAAGGGGAAAAGCCTTTTATTAAAAGGATACATAAATATATCTGGGGGAAAAATGCAAAAAAATAAAAAAGAGGAAGCAGAAATGAGGGGCTTCCTCTTTTGTTCACATCGGCAAATAACTTGTGCCTATACAATCAACCACACTTTGTAGAACCGCAGGAAGTGCACATGAGGCATCCTTCCTGGTAAACCAGATTATCTGATCCGCATTCAGAGCATACTTTGCCCTTTTTAACGCGTGTGCCGTTTGGTATGTATTTGCGTAAAGCTCGTTCAACGCCGTTTTTCCAGGTGTTAATGGTATCGCTGTCAAGCCTTAGTGATGAAATAAGGTTAACCACATCGGGGATGGGCATACCATGGCGTAACACACTGGATATCAATTTGGCATAATTCCAGAATTCTTTGTTAAACATATGAGAAAGGCCTCCCAGCGTATTCTTGTAACCATACTTATCAACATACTGGAAATCATACCGGGAAATGCCGTTTTCATCTTTGGTTTTGATTATCCACCCTCTGGTAATTGATTTTGGAATGGGAAACATTTCATCATCAACCATACCGGTAAAGATTTCATAAGGCTTGTTATCCTTAAGGCCAATAAAGGCTATCCATTTTTCCTCGTTATTATTAAACCTGATGATTTCTGCCTCAAGAACTTTTGGCCTTTTGAAACGGCTGCCATCATTGTTGTTATCCTCTTTTTTATCTTTGTCAGCTACCAGTACGCCTGACCTTGACCCCTCACGGTATACGGTAACGCCTTTACATCCGCTTTTCCATGCTGTAACATATAACTGGCCGACGAGTTCCTCCGACACATGGTTCGGCAGGTTAATGGTAACGCTAATGGAATGATCAACCCATTTTTGTATTTCTCCCTGCATACGCACCTTGCTTACCCAGTCGACATCATTTGAAGTAGCTTTATAGTATGGTGATTTTTTAACAATCTCCTGCAGGCTTTGATCATCCATTTGCTTCACTTCTTCAACATTATAACCGTTAATCTCAAGCCATGTAAGGAATTTATGATGAAATACGTTATATTCTTCCCATTTATCACCCACTTCGTCAACAAAGCTTATTTTAACGTTGGCATCGTTGGGATTGACTTTTCTGCGGCGCTTATATACTGGCAGGAAAACGGGCTCAATACCCGAAGTGGTTTGTGTCATAAGACTGGTAGTGCCCGTCGGGGCAATAGTAAGCAAAGCAATATTACGCCGGCCATACTTTACCATCTCGTTATAAAGAGTTTCATCTTCTTTTTTAATTCGCTGGATGAAAGGATTATCTTTTTCGAGATGAGAATCATAAATCGGGAACGGTCCGCGTTCCTTAGCTGTTTCAACCGAGGACCTGTAAGCTTCAACAGCCAGGGTCTTTTGGACTTCAACAGAAAAATCGATTGCATCATCACTTCCGTAACGAAGTCCGAGCGCTGCAAGCATATCGCCCTCAGCGGTAATTCCAATGCCCGTACGGCGGCCTTCCACTGCTTTCTGCCTGATGTTTTCCCAGAGGTTCTTCTCTACTCTTTTTAATTCTTCATCCTCAGGGTCAGCATTAATTTTTCCCAGGATAGCATCTATCTTTTCAAGTTCCAGGTCGATGATATCATCCATTATGCGTTGTGCATAATGAACGTGTTTTTTAAAAAGGTTAAAATTAAAGCGCGCCTTGGGTGTAAATGGATTTTCAACATAGCTGTATAAGTTGATGGCCAGAAGCCTGCAGGAATCATAAGGGCATAAAGGTATTTCACCACATGGGTTCGTGGAAACAGTTTTAAAACTGAAATCAGCATAACAATCCGGTACCGATTCGCGAATGATAGTATCCCAGAAAAGTACGCCTGGTTCGGCTGATTTCCAGGCATTATGTATTATTTTTTCCCAAAGGGAACGGGCATGTATTTCCTTCTTGATTACAGGTTTGTTTGAATCAACCGGAAATTGCTGGACATATACATCTTCATTAACAACGGCTTCCATGAATTCGTCATCAATGCGCACGGATATATTAGCTCCCGTGACTTTCCCCCGTTCGAGTTTTGCATCGATAAACTGCTCGGCATCGGGATGTTTAACGGAAATGCTTAACATCAGGGCTCCCCTGCGTCCGTCCTGTGCAACTTCGCGTGTTGAATTGGAATAACGTTCCATGAAAGGTACAACACCTGTAGAGGTAAGTGCACTGTTTAAAACAGGCATTCCTTTAGGCCTGATATGCGAGAGGTCATGTCCCACACCACCCCGGCGTTTCATCAGTTGAACCTGTTCCTGATCAATTTTCATAATTCCGCCGTATGAGTCAGATGCTCCCTTGTTTCCTATGACAAAACAGTTGGACAATGAAGCTACCTGAAAATTATTCCCGATTCCGGTCATAGGACTTCCCTGAGGAACAATATAACGGAATTCCTTAAGCAACTCATATATTTCACTGACAGTAAGCGGATTGGGATACTTTTTCTCAATGCGCGCTATTTCACTGGCAATTCGCCAGTGCATCTGATCGGGATCTTTTTCGTAAAGCTTTCCAAACGAATCTTTCAGCGCATATTTGTTAATCCAAACAGTAGCTGCCAGCTCATCACCCTTGAAATACTCCAGTGAACTCTCAAGTGCCTCTTCATAAGTGTAGGTCTTTTTGCCGGAATCGTTTGCCTGTTTCACAGTTTTTGAAGTTTCAGTTGATGTGTGCGTTAATTTTTCTGTTCTTGTTTCTTCAGCCTGCATTGTTCCAAAATTTTAAAATATTGAAAATTTGCGAGATAAAATTCTTCTGGAAAGAATCTTGACGTTACTGCAATTTAATTACAGAAAAATTTTTGTGCAAAACGGGTTAACCCGTATTTATCAACATTTCAAAATAGTTATTAACGCGGCTTTTCAACATTTTGATAAACTGACAATTAAATTTTACTTTATTTCAGGATATTAATATATTTTTATAAATATATTCATATTTAATTGATACATAATATTTTAACAAATTATATTGTTTTTACGTATAATATAAACTAACCTGCTATTTAAGTGGTCAGCGACGTTGATCAGATAAAGTTCCTGATTCCTGCATTCAGTGAGTATTCTCAGGCAAAATTAGTAATAAAAAATTATATTTTCTACAAACTGAAATAACGCTTATAGCAGTAACTTAGAGTGGGTAATTATATAGCTTTAACAAAATGACGTTGATTCTCAATTCCGGATTTATTTATCCTGATTCTTGTTTCTTGGTTCCTGGTTCCTGGTTCTTGGTTCTTACTTTATCTCTCCCGAAATTATAACCCAAGTGCGATGAATAAACATTCATACAGGCAACTAAAAATTATTGTTAGAGGAAATTATTCATTGGGAGCTCTCAGAAAGAGCGAACCAATGGATTTCCCGATTAAAAAAAATCACTTTTCTGGTGCAGTGCCAGCAAACCGGAAAAGTTGATTTTTCTTAGTCACATTGCATTAGAAATTCTTCTAATGCAATAATTGGGTTTAAGCCTTAAAATTAAAGTACTTTGCAGGTATGAACAGTTTGAATCTTAAGTATATCAGTTATTATTTCAGAAGCCTGAACCTTATTGCCTGTCCGCCTCCGGCAGCAAGTTTTATCTGCAGGTTGTTATCAGAGTTGACTTCCATTTCCTCGTATCTGAAAGCCGTAGGATTGCTTTTCCAGTTGGCTTCATTGCTGTCTTTATATATCTGGGCATGATATGTTCTGTCGTTCATCAAAAAATCAAGTTTAATCATGAAATCACGGCTGTTTTCGTCAGTTATGGCTCCAAGGTACCAATCGTCAGAGTGCCTGTCTTTTCGCACTGTTATTACATAATCTCCTATTTTTGCGTCAATAATACGGGTTTCTTCCCAGTCAACCGGTACTACTTTAATAAAATCAAATGCCTGGTTATTCCGGTAATTTTCAGGCAAATCAGAAGCCATTTGCAAGGGGCTGTATAAAACAACATACAGAGCCAGTTGCTTAGCAAGTGTAGTTTGTACTCTGGTACCGGGCAGGACAGGATTATTGAAATTAAAGGTACCTGGTGTAAAATCAATTGGGCCAGCGAGGCCACGTGTAAAAGGTATAATGGTAGTATGTTCGGGCGGGTTACCGCCATCAGTTGACCATGCGTCCCATTCCTGACCGCGGACACCTTCCTGTGTCATTAAATTGGGAAAAGTCCGCTGCAGTCCGGTTGGCATTACCGGCTCATGTATGTCAACCATAATATGATACCTGGCTGCTGTTTCAACAACTTTGCGGTAATGTCTCACGCCATACTGGCTTTTGTGATATTCTTTTCCATCGAGCAATGTGCTTACGTATCCTGTTTTTACTATATTGATGCCCAGGCTGTCATAAAGCCGGTAAGCTTCTTCCATCTGTCGCTCATAATTAGTTATTGCACCGGCCGTTTCATGATGCCCTATAAGTGATACGTTTTTATTTGAAGCATAAGCTGTAACTTCCTCCAGATTAAAGTCGGGATATGGTTCGGTAAAACTGAACAGATTGCCATTAGCTGTCCAGTCACCATCCCAGCCTTTATTCCAGCCTTCAACAAGCACTGCACCGATATTGTTTTCAGCGGCAAAATCAATATATCTTTTTACGTTTGCTGTGGTGGATCCGTGCCGTGGCCCCTGCGACCATGTATATTTGCCCTGGTGCATTGCCCACCATATACCTATATATTTGCATGGCCTGATCCATGAAATATCATTTAATTTGCAGGGCTCATTAAGGTTTAGTAAAATATCCGAGGCTGCCAGATCACCGGGTGTGTTTCCTGCAATAACAACCCGCCATGGTGTTGTGAAAGGTGTTTTGCCCCTCACTTTTTCACCATTTGACCATGGAGTGAGATTGCAAGTTAGTGTGGTTGAATCGTTGCATCTGATGTTCATTGCAGCATAATCAGTGAGGTTGGCTTCGTGTATAGTTAAAAAATGGCCATCTTTTGTTTCAATGGTCAATGGTGTGCACACTGTATCCATTTTATTAATCGGTGTATAACGATACAGACTTTCGTAGAACCTGTCTTTATAAGCCGGAATCCACCATGCATAATGTACATCGTTCATTCCAAACTCAGTCAGTTCATCCATTATAATTATGGTATCAATATTTTGCTGTTCGGGAATTTCATAACGAAAGCCGAAACCGTCATTAAAAACCCTTACGATGAGTTTAAACGACCTCTTCAGGCCATGTTTCTCCTTTAAAATAACCTGAAGTTCATCATACCGGTTTTCAATGAGTCTTTTTTCTCCCCATGGCTGTTCCCAGGTTTCATTAAACGATTGTCGGTGGCTGCTTATAATTTCTACCTGGTTTCCGAGTTGCGGCATATTTTTAAAAGTAAATCCCAGTTTTGATTTTTCAACTATCGTCCAATCATCCTTTGCTGCAGAATAAAAAAGCTGGCCTTTGATGGTTTCAACAGTAACACATAATTTTTCATCAGGTGAGGTGACCACTTCTTTACTATAAATTGATTTTGACTGACAGGACAAAAACAGACCTGCACCTGTCAACAACATTAATAAATGGGTATATTTCATGTTATTTTATCACTTTTAATTTTTCTTAAACTTTATCCTTCAGGTTTTACCGGTTTAACATCATGCTATCAATCAGTTGACCAGCTTTGAAAGTTTGCAGAGAAATCAGGTAATAGAATGCCTGGTCTAATATCTTTTGTTCCCCTGGATTATCATGGTATTTTTTCCTAAGATTATACATGTTAAAAATCAGTTCTAGGTCGCTTTTTGTATAGGTAACTTCTGTAAAATCCTGCACCATTTCAAGCATGGTGTAACTGAATTCCAGTGTAGGTTCAATCATCGTTCCTTCGCCGAAATCATTCCATGTTATCAGCTGCAGGTAATCGACGCCTGCTAATTTAGCTTTATCAAGGTTATTTTTAAAAGTAAGGCCGTCATTATAGTCAATTTGCCAGTCGAATCCTTCGCCCCACCCTCCTTCTTTATAGTAATCATTGAAACCCGGATAAGCGCCTCCGAAAAAAACATCAAACTGCTCTTTTGTTGTATACTTTATATCTATAGATGTATTATCGACCCAGATATATTCACCGGATGAATAAGGTGCAGTTTCAGCTGATTTTCCGTTTAATACAACGAAGCATGGTTCGGCCGACAATACAGAAAAAATTTCCTCCCATTCGGCCGGAGAATGAAATTCTTCAGGGCCAAAGACAAGCAGGAGAGGTTTGCCCTGTATGGTAATATATGATGAATTGCTAAAATAATTCTGTTCAAGGTACAACATATCATTCTGTGCACCTGATATGCGGTCAAATGACGGATCAATTGCACATGCAGCTTTAATAGTGCGGTCTTCATAAACCACAGCAAATTTCAGCCCTGTTTTACTAATCAAATTAATAAGTACTTCACCGTTTTTACGGTTTTGGCCGTAGTCATTCAGGTCGGTTGACCCGTACCAGTCGATCAGCACACCATCAATACCTGCATATTTCATAAGCAGCAGGTGATATTCAGCCAGGCAGGGATCTCCCGAAGCATAAGGCCCTATTAACGGGTAGAAATGGGAGGCGATTTCCCGCTTCCCATTTTCATCTACAATATCGGGATTTTTAGTATTCATAGTCCAGTGTATACCCCATTGCCCGTTCGCAGAAGACTGCCCTGTTTCAAACCACGGCATATAATGTACATAGGTTGCAACCTTATTTGTTTTATTTACATTAACAGGACTATAGGTTTGTACTATGTAATCAT
Organism: Bacteroidota bacterium; assembly: GCA_029268165.1. Taxonomy (GTDB): domain Bacteria; phylum Bacteroidota; class Bacteroidia; order Bacteroidales; family UBA10428; genus UBA5072. The sequence continues at coordinate 2,124 of JAJUGM010000107.1, read as the reverse complement.
TGTTAATGCCAGTCTCGTCAGGTTTACATGAATTCAATAAGGAAAAAAAGAATAAACCAATAATGAATCTGATTAATCCCTTCATCGTATTACCCGTTATTAATCAACCCTGTTTAATATCCCGGATTCTGAATGAGGTTATCGTTTTTATCAAGTTCGTTTTGCGGGATTGGGAATATCGCTCTGTATTGAGGAGTTTCTCCCTTTATCCACCATGCTTCAAAGAAATCACCCATACGTATATTGTCAGTGCGTCGATGTCCTTCAAAAACAAATTCATGTTTCAGTTCTTCATCGAGTAACTCAAGATCAACTGTTTCAGGTGTTTCGAGTCCGGCCCTTGTGCGCACCTGTTCAATAAACGGTCGTGCCAGTGCCGGCGAGCCAAGTCGTATATAACATTCGGCTTTCATAAGCAGAATTTCGGCATAGCGCATAATTACCCAGTCGTGATCTCGTTCCCACACCTCGTCGGGTTTTACTTCATATTTAAATAAACGCACCCCTTCATTTTGCAGTGCATGTTCAAAATCAGCTATTTCTTCAGTATAATTCAGCGGATTGCCGTTATCCATCAGTATGGTTGCTCCGGTGGAAAGGTTTTTTTGTTCGCCGGCAAGCATTGATTTTTTACGTGCGTCGTTATCATCAAACGACGAGTATAAACCAGGCTGTCCGCATATTCCGTTTGCACACCAGGGATATTGACCCGATGAGGTAAAGGCTGGCCCCTGATTATAATGGAATGTCATTGAATGCAGGTAATTACCCAATGTACCGGCTTTATGGTCATAAGGTATGACAAAAATGTTTTCTTTCGATACCTCATTTTCTGTCATAAAATTGGTAAAATAATTGGGTTCCAGCAGGTATCCTGTTACCTTGTCGCACACATTGATACAATCCTGCCATCGGGGCTGGCCGGTGAAAACTTCAGCATTAAGATAAAGCCGTGCGAGTAATGTATTAGCGACATTCTGTGTAAAGCGGCCATATAGTATTTCATCAGGTAATTGATCCATTATTTCAAGTAGTTCATTTTCGACAAATTCAAAGACTTCGGTTCTGCTTGAATTAGCCGGTAGTTCCATGTCCTCATAGCTGGTTACAATTGGTACATTGCCAAACAAATCGAGCAGGTTGTAATAATAATAAGCTCTGAGGCCGCGTAATTCGGCTTTAATAACATCTTTTGCTTCAGCTGACAACTCAGACTTGTCAACCTGATAAATTACCGCATTAACTTTGGCAATTCCTTCATAATTATACCTCCATGCACTCAGGATCATTGGATTACCGGCATCCCATGTATGATATTCAGCCTGCTGATAACGCCCGCCGTCGAACCAGTCGGTACCTCGCGTTGGAATGCAGGCTTCATCAGATACGCATTCTACCAGAAAGAAAACATATTCACAGGTTGGGTATGCAATGGAGAGATCATCTCTGAACCCCCTTAGTGAAGCATAAGCGCGTCCGACTATGGTTTCAACCTCAGCAGGTGTTTTCCCGTATTCTGCTGACCTAACCCTGTCGTAAAGGGTTTCATCAAGGTTGGTGCAGTTTGCCATAAACAAGGCAACCACCAGTGCTGAAATAAATATTTTATTTTTCATATTTTCTTTGTATTAAAAGTTGGTTAGAATGAAACATTAAGACCCATCAGCACAGTACGGGCTTTTGGGAAATAATTAAACCTGTCAATACCCGGGCTTGCCAGTCCGTCAATACTGACTTCGGGGTCAACCCCTGTATAGCCGGTAATAACAAAAAGATTTTCTCCGGTCAGGTACAACCTAATATTGTTAATTCCCAATTGGGATACTTTAAAGTTATACCCAAACGTAATATTTTGTAAACGCAGAAATGAAGCATCTTCAATCCAATAGCTCGAATAGGTGGGATTTGAAGTAATGCCTTTTTCTATAAAATCATCAGTAACATTCTGAGCCGGCATGCGGGTGGGATCGCTCATGCTCATGGCAGTGGCATTCAGCACCTTTTGGCCTATCATGCCGTAAGTAGATATATTGAGGTCAAACTGCCGGTAAGTAAAGGTGGTACTCCATCCGAAGCTCAGTTTTGGCTGCACAGTTCCCAGGTATTGTACCTTACCGCCATCTT